>CAWVXN010000008.1:0-18093 GCA_963933695.1 uncultured Myxococcales bacterium
AGCGCATCGTCCAGATCGTGGTTCAAGTAAGCGATCTCATCCGCCGCGTCGGCGACCTGAGCTTCGAGACTTCGCTGGGCAAGCAACTCGGGAAGCTGAACCGGGTGAGTCCAGTGGCAGCCGTGCTTGAGAATTCCCTCGCGAGTCTCGTCGCTGAGGTTGAGACCCGGATAGTCGATGTGCCTTTGCTCGAGCAGATCGACCACCCGCAGACACTGGCGGTTGTGATCAAACCCGCCGTCGGACGCCAGCATTTCGGCCAGCACGCGCTCCCCGGCGTGGCCAAAAGGCGTATGGCCCAAATCGTGGGCGAGTGCGATCGCCTCGGCCAGGTCCTCGTTGAGCCCCAGGACCCGGGCAATCGTCCGGGTGATCTGCGTGCCTTCGAGAGTGTGGGTCAATCGATTGCGATAGTGATCTCCCTCGTGATGGACAAATACCTGGGTCTTGTATTGCAGTCGCCGAAACGCCCGGGAGTGCACCACGCGATCACGATCGCGCTGGTAGGCGGTTCGGAACTCGTGTTCTTTCTCGGGGTAGAGGCGACCCCGAGATTGGGCGCTGCAACTCGCCAAGGGGGCGAGTCGCCGGCTTTCGTTTTCCTCGAGGGTTCTGCGACTCCGGTACCCCCCCGACTCCGCGGTCTCCACGGGCGTCATTCAGATCCCTCCGCCTGGCGCAAAATATCCCGCATGGCTGCCCTGGACTCCTCGCGAATCAGCTCGGCATCGACCCCAGCGGCCGGGCCCGCCAAATTACTTGTCGACTTCCCTGTCAACGCGCCTGTCAACGAGGGCGAACCCTCCTCAATCAGGACTAGTGCCGAAGCCGCCCAGAGCACAAAGCCAATCGCCGCCGCGAGAAACACCCAAAATCGCCAGCCAATCATCGTTTCTCCCTTGACCGACCCGTTCCGGCCACACCGCCCCGGGAGGGCCAACCAACGCTTTCGGTCGGGGGCGACGGAGTTTAAAGCTAGGCTCCGAGCTTTCCCCTGTCAACGAAGAGAAACCGGAAGGCCCTGATTTCACGAAGGTTTTTCGCAGGCCAGGTCGCATCCTCGAGTCGCGCTAGGGTTCCGCCATGCCTGCAACTGAACTCGCCGAGAACACCGAAAAATCCGACTCCCGCCCCCGCCTACTGCTGGGACCGGGGCCGTCGAACGTTCACCCCAGCGTCCTGAAGGCCATGGCCCAGCCCTTGCTAGGGCACCTGGATCCCGAGTTCCTTCAGCTACTCGATGGCGTTCAGCATTCGCTTCGCCGACTCTTTTCGACCCAGAACCGCTTCACGCTCCCGCTCTCGGCCACAGGCAGCGCGGGCATGGAAGCCTGCTTCGTGAATTTGCTCGAACCCGGCGACCGGGTGGTGATCGGAGTCAATGGGGTCTTCGGAGGGCGCATGGCGGACGTCGCCCAGCGAGCCGGCGCAAAGGTCACGCGAGTCGAGGCCCAATGGGGACTCCCCCTTGACGAGGAGGCCATGGTCGCCGCCATTCGCAGCACCCAACCCAAAGTCGTGGCGTTCGTACACGCCGAAACCTCCACCGGCGTTCGTCAGAACCCCGAGACCATCGCCCGGGCGGCCCGGGAGCAGGGCGCCCTGGTGGTCCTTGACTGCGTGACTTCACTGGCCGGCATCCCCGTGGACCTCGATGGCTGGGGCATCGATGCAGCCTATAGCGGGACCCAGAAATGCCTCTCCTGCGCACCCGGACTCTCTCCTGTCAGCTTTTCCGAGCGCGCCATGCAAGCGGTGTCGGCCCGTACCCACCCCGTCCAGAGCTGGTTTATGGATGTCGGCCTGCTCGACGGGTATTACGGGGGTGAGCGCGTGTATCACCATACGGCCCCCATCTCGGCAATTTTCGGGCTGGCCCAGGGGCTCGCCCGGGTGGAAGAAGAAGGTATGGAGAAGCGCACGCTCCGGCACAGCGAGGCCGCCGCCCACCTGCTCGAAAGCCTCGCTCCCCTTGGCTTCAGTCCCCTGGTCGCCGCCGAGTGCCGGCTCCCCATGCTGACGACCCTGAACCTGCCCGGGAGCGTCATCCACCAGGGCGAAGCCAACGTGCGCCGCAGTCTCCTCCAGAATCACGGAATCGAGGTCGGTGCCGGGCTTGGCGCCCTCGCCGGCAAAGTCTGGAGGGTGGGGCTGATGGGAGAAAATGCCCAAGGGAAATCAGTGGATGCCCTGCGCAGCGCCCTCGAAGCCGAGCTGAGCCCAGGAGCCTAAGCCAGCGCTTCAACGGGAGACCCAGCCAAACCGCCTTTGCCAAACCGTATTCAATAATGCGGCCCTTCATTCGGCCCTTAAATGCGGTTCTGGATGCGGTTCTGGATGCAGTTCTAAATGCGGTTCCGCATGGCGCCCGGCGCCCGGCTGGGCACTGGATGGTATCCCCAACGGGAATCGAACCCGTGTCGCCGGCTTGAAAGGCCGGTGTCCTAACCGCTAGACGATGGGGACGCATCCTCTGGTGCGCGAGGAGTATGACCCAGCTTCCCGGCATCGCCACACCGGCGCCTGAGCGAGCACGGGTGGGCGGTACTTTTCTCTCCCCGCCCCGGCTCAACAGAACGCCACCACTGCCGGGAAATGGCTAGAGTCATCCGGATGGTCGACAAGCAGATTCAGATCGAAAGGGCTCAGAACCTCTGGTCGAGTTTTGCCCGCAACGTGGAACCCATTGCCCGGGCGAGCCAGATCACCCCAGAGCCCCAACTCAATTTCGATCGCATTGGCGGGCTCCCTGCCGCGAAGGACGAGATCCTCACCTACGCGTGCGCAGCCACCAGCCCCGAGGTCTACTCGAACTGGGGCACACTTCCTCCATCGGGAATTCTCCTGATCGGAGCCCCCAGCACAGGTAAGGGGCTGCTCGCCCAGGCCCTCGCCACTCAGACAGAAACTTCCTTTCTTCGCGTTGACGTTCCCCGCCTAGCCTTGGACGTAGCCCACACCGGTGGCAAGGTCGGCGAACTCATCCAACAGTGGTCCCAGACTCTCGAAGAGATGCCGCGATTGACGGTTTTCTTCGACGAACTCGAATTTTCCCAAGCCCACGATCTCGGCGGGCCGAGACCCGACCTCCCCATCGGCCCGATCATGGACTTCCTTCTCGAATTGATCGATCGAACCATCGCCTGCGAGGGTCACCTCGTGGTGGGTTCAACGGGATTCCCCGACACCCTCCGCCACGCATTCGCCCGACCGGGTCGCCTTGAGCGCATCGTAGAAGTCACCCCCACCTACCCCGACGATGTCATCGCCGCCCTGGAGATTCACGCCGCCGATGCCGAGTCCCGCGCCGGGCGGACGCTCTTCGAAGATGTCGATTGGAAACACGTGGTCGGCCTCTCCAGCGAGGGGGCCACCGGGGACTGGGTCCAACTCCTGCACGGCGTCCTGCGCCACAAAGCGAGACTCGAAGCATCGGGCGAAATCGCTCCACCGGTGATCACCGCCGATCTCGAGGGCGAGGTGGGTCGCTTCAGCCAAGCCCAGAGGCGCTTGCGTGTCACCCGTGGAGGCAACTACGTCTAACTCCTGGCCTAACCCATGGGACCCAAGCTGCCGATGACTTGCCTGTTCCGTAAGAATTGAAGTTTTCAGGGCACTCTTCATTCCCTGTACGGGCAAGAATCAAAAACGACCTAACGCCGCCAGTGTAATTTGCCGATACTAGTCGGAGAGTGCGGGCGGCCCAGAGAACGGGCGGTCGCACCAGGAGAGTGAACATGCAGGCTCATACGGTCCTCTTCGTCGACGACGAACCCAATATTCTGAGAGCTATCCAGCGCATCCTCCGCAACGAGAATATGACTGTGCTCACGGCCACCAGTGCCGAAGAAGCACTCAATCTTCTCAGCCACACCGAGGTCCACGCGGTGATCTCGGACCAGGACATGCCGGGAGCCAACGGCGTCGAACTTCTTTCCCGGGTACGCGACCACCATCCCGCCATCATCCGAATGATGCTGACCGGCTTTACGGCCATGGATGTCGCTGTGGACGCCATCAATCGCGGAGAAATTTTTCGGCTCATTACTAAACCCTGGAACGACGAGGAACTCAAGACCATCCTGCGCCAGGCTTACGACCACTACGACCTCAAGCAGGAGATCAGACGCCTCAACCAGGTGACCCGAAGCCAGAACTTCAGCCTTCAGGACATGAACAAAAGCCTGGAAGCCAAGGTCAGAGAGCGCACCCGCCAACTCGACGAGAAGAACCACGAACTGAAGACGGCGTATATACAAACCATTCGTGCCCTCGCCGAGGCCATCGACGCCAAGGACTCGTATACCCGCGGCCATTCCGAGCGAGTCGCCGTCTACGCCTCACGAATCGCCCGAAAGATGAAGCTCGATACCCCGCTGATCGAGCGCGTTTACTTCGCGGGACTCCTGCACGATGTAGGGAAAATCGGCATTCCCGACGCGATTATTACTAAACCTGACCGCCTGAGCGACGAGGAGTACGAAGAGATCAAGAAGCACCCGGAAATCGGAGCCAAGATCCTTGAACCGGTCGAATTCCTTCGCCAGATCGTGCCCTGTGTTCGACATCATCATGAGTGGTTCGACGGTTCCGACCGCGGCTACCCCGAGCGGCTGATCTCCCACTCAATTCCCCTGCCCTCCCGCATCATCCTTGTGGCCGACACCGCAGAGGCCATGACGAGCGATCGCCCCTACCGCAAAGGTTTGCCCCTAAATCGGGTCACTAGCGAACTACGCAAATTTTCTGGAAGTCAGTTCGACCCGGTTGTGGTCGATGCCTTCCTTGAGCTTCTCGAGAAGGAAGGCGAAAGCTTCCTCTCTAAAAGTCAGAAGTTCGATATCTATGAGTTTATAGAAGGCTGATCCTGAGCCACGGGAACCCACATGCAACACGACGAAACATCCAACAGACGCGACGAGAACCTGACGAACCTGGAAGATCTCGGCTTCGGCTCCGAGTCATTATTGATGACTGACCCGAAACTATTCATGGACAGTGCCTTCCTTGCCATCGTGACCGCTGAATTCGCACAGGAACTCGGCGAGGACTGCAGCCGCCTGGCCCTGACCGAGATTGGTCGGCACCACGGCCTCAGTGATGCAAGACGAACCCTCACCGCCCAGTCCATGGGGGATTCGGATCGGATCCCCTCGCTGGCTCCCGGCGGACCCAATCTCGCCATGCAATTCGCCCAGCCCCCCCGGCCTTCGGAGGATTTTACCTTGCGAGGTGTCTGGCCCGAATGCCATGAGGCCAGTGCCAGGCTTTCTCGTCAGGGGGCCTCGGTCGCTCCGAGTTGCCACCTCAGCGTCGGCTACACCGAGGGATGGCTCGCCGAAATCTACAATGCCGAGGTCCAGGTGGTCGAGATCGCCTGCCGCTCCAGCAAATCCGACCAGTGCCAATTCGAAGCCCGCCTCAGAGTTTTGAACCGGAGCCAAGCGCCTTCGCCGCCAGAAATTCCGGGCCTGGCGTCTCCCTTGAACGGCTCCCCCTCCACTTCCCAAGAACACGAGCAGGCCCACGCGTACCCGGTAGCAGGCCTCGCCGAATCGTTCCTTCCCGAGGCCACGGACTCCGAAACCTCGCTCTTCTCTCACATCGACCCCGAGAATAATTCCGTGCACGCCTGGGGTCCGGTCATGGTGTTGCCCTTCGGTGATCCCGAATTGGCCGAATCCACGGTACGCGCTTTGGAGCAGGACGAATTCACCGAGGAGATCCGCGCCGTGATCATCGATTTGAGGGGTCAGCCAGTCGACCCCAATGCAGGCTTCGTGAGCATCGAGCACATCCTGAAAATGATCGATCGCTGGCAGGCCCAGCTAATTTTTGCTGGTGTATCCGATGCTAATCGAGGTGTCCTCAAAGCCTTCGAATTTGCGTGCCCGTTGGGTCACGAAAAACTGTCCGAAGCCATCGCGCTGGGCTTCCGGATCGCTGAAGCCCAACGCCGCGACGTCTAGCCCACCGCACACAGACCGCCCGGACGCTGAGCATGTCTTTTCCTGAAATTGAGCTGGCCGATTCGGCCGAATTCGCGCGCACCCCCCTACCCCGGGTGCTCATCGCGCTTCACCGCGCGAAATTCAGCGGTTCCCTTGTGCTCCACAACGGGCGCCAGCAACGAAGCTTTGTCTTCCAGGCAGGCTCCCCAGTGCTTTCGGAATCCAACCTAGCCAGCGATAGCCTCGCCGCCCATCTCCGCGAGCAGCGATTGATCTCGGCGGAGGGCTACCCAGCGGTCCTCGACTACGCAAAGAAGCGGGAGGTGAGCGAGGGAGCGGCTCTCCTCGCCCTTCGAATCCTTGAACCCGTCCAACTCTTCCACGCCCTCCGCGAACAGATTCGAGATCGCCTGGTGGATTCCATGCGCTGGCAGAAGGGCCGCTACGAACTGGCTCCCACTGGAGAGGAGAATCTCGAGATTGAGCCGCTCGGCTGGGATTTGCCTCCCCTCATCCATCGGGCTCTCGCTGACCACTGGACCGTGGACCGGCTCTTGAATTCGCTGTCGCCGCGCCTCCTCCGGTACCCGCGCATGGGTCCGGGATTCCCTCGCGCCGTCCAGCGGTTGGAACTCAGTCCCGACCACCGAAGTCACATGGCGGCCCTGCACGAAACACGTTCCGTCAGCGAATCCCTCGGAGCCGGGCTCACTGCGACGCCGGTTCTCGCGGCTCTCTGGGTGCTCGATAGCCTGGGCACACTCGACTTCGTCGAGGCTCCTCCGGAGCGCCGCCAGCACGAGATATCGGCCGAATTCGACGCGGAAATTGAGTTGGCCCTAGTCGACGATCACGGTGACAGTGACGGTTCGGAAAGAGTAGACGAGGTTCCGGCCAATGAAGCCCCTTCGCAATTGTGCACCCAAATCGAAACCCTGCGCTTGAACATTCAAACCCTACGCGCTGGCCTGGAAACCCTCGACCACTACCAACTCCTTGAGGTTTCCCCGGAAGCAAAACCCGCCGCCATCAAGAAGGCGTACATCGAAGCCGCCAAGCGCTATCACCCCGATGTATTGGCCCGCCTCGGCTTGCAGGACATCAAGGCCGAGGCCTCCGAGGTCTTTTCCCAGCTCACCCAGGCCTTCGACGTGCTCTCAAATTCCGAGATGCGGAAAACCTACGATGCGGAGCAACGCGGAGAACTCTCGGCCTCCGCCGCCCAGATTCTTGCCCAGGCCGAAACCACCTATCGCAAGGGCGAGATTCTACTTCGCATGGGAGACTTCGGCGGCGCCCTGCCCTACCTCGAATCCGCGGTAAAAATTTGGCCCGACGAGGGGGTCTACCGAAGCGCGCTGGGATGGGCCCTCTACAAGCAGCTCTGCCCCGACCCCAAGGCCGCCCGGGAACACCTGACCAGCGCAGTTGAGCTTTCGCCGGGAGACCCGGTGGCTCATTTCCGCTTGGGCATGGTCCTACGCGCCCTCGGTGAAAGCCAGGCGGCCCAGAACCTGCTCGACCGGGCCAAGCAACTCGAGCCCCAGTCCGACTAGACCCCCGCTTCCCCCTCGGCAGAACCGGACTCAGGGCGCGGCGCTCTTGGGAAGAGCGTCCATACGAAGCAAGATTCGCGTGGGAGCATTCGGTTCGAAAATAATTTTCGCGGGTTCTGAAATCGCCCGAGGCCAACTCCGTACGCCAAGAGCAAACGGCGTTCCCTGCGCATCCCGGTAAAAGTATCGCGCGCTTGTATCCCCCACCCGGCTGTAGGGGCCGAATAGGCCAGCCCTGCGTGCGCTCGCATCAAAGAGCGCAAGCCGGCGCATGGGCTCGGGCGAAAGTCCTATTTCCCCGACGATCACACCGCTGGGCAGGGAGTAGAGAGCCACGAGATTGGGATCGACGAGGCTTTCCCCCGCAGCCACCCGCCCTCCCATTTTGCGCACCTCGTCGGTGGTTCGCTGCATGATCGAGGCCCCGAGAAGGGGATGCGCCGAATACCCAAGGGCATGCCCGAGTTCGTGGAGGGCAGCGCCCAGCAGTTCATCGTCCTCCAGGGGAATCCGTCGCCCGAGCGGATCCTCTGCCTGGCGCACGAGGTGAACCGATGCCCAGACGATTTCGGCCTGAACGCGTTCTCCGCGAACCACCGCCCGGCCCTCTTCACGCTCGATCCCACAGTCCGCCAGGGCGTCACCGGTACCCCGGGGCGAGCCTTTTCCCCGAGAGACAAAGAGAATTTCCAACCGGGCCTCCTCGGACGGAACCTCCCTAAAGTGAATCCCCAGATCCGCGGCCGACCAAGCATCCAGAGCCTCGCGCAGGATTCTCAACTCCCGGGAATCGGCGTCGGGAGGAAGCGAAACCGGGATCGGCTCCTCTCCCGACCAACGACACAGAAAGAGCAACAGCCCTCCTTCCCAGGGCACCAGGTGCGGAGCCGAGTCGAAGAGCCTTGAGCCGCGAACCCGAGGCGCTTCACCCAGGCCTTCAGGCAGATCCGAATAGTCCCACCCGCCCCCGGGCGCGGCACAGCCGCCCGCGATCAGGAGCCATCCCACCGACAACGCCAGGCCAGCCCGGGCCAGCCCGCTCTTGCCCCGGCCCTGCCGGCGTTTGCCTTTCATCTAGGCGGACTCCGCCCGGGATGCCCCGACCGAACGGGCATTCCAGGGCAAAAAAACCAGCAGTCCCAGCACCACGATCACCGCCAAAGCCCCGTACAGGAATCCATAGCCCGTCCTCACCAACAGCCAACCGAATAGAGGCCCGCCCACTACCGCCCCAAGGTCCGCCAGGCCAGTAAAGATCGCCATGGCGCTCCCGCGCTGTTGCTCCGATGCGCGCTTCACCACCATCCCGAAAAGAATCGGAAACGTGTAGGCGTGGCCAATTCCCCCGAGTACACCCGCCGCCACGACCATTTCAGCAGTCTGGGCCACGGCGAGCACCCCGAACCCCACGGCGAACACGAGGAGCGCCGGGATCAAAACCCGGACCGGACCAATCCGGTCGGGAAGCCAACCCAGAAAGAGTCTCAGTACCACGGCCACCGCCGTATACCCCGCAAAATACATTCCCACCGAACCGACTTCACGGGTCATGATGAATGTCTTCAGAAATATAAAAATTCCGGTCATGGCGGCGAAAAAGACGCCGCCAATCCACCAGAGCGGAAGCAGGTCCCGCTGCTTGAAAGTTCCCATGAACCCAATCGGCTTCGATGGCCCGGGACTCCGCCTTGCCACGTCATGCAGGGGAAGCGCGGTCAAGAGTGCCAGTACGGCAAAGCCCCAGGCCCACAGAAAAAGTGTCGAGTAGCTTCCGTCCTTCAGAATCGCATCGCCCAGCATGCCTCCGATGGACATAGGGGCCATGCCCGACACCCCGAAAATCGCCAAGCCTTCGGTCAACCGTTGGGTCGGCACACAATCCGCAGCAAAGGTGAACAACACAGTAAACAGAATCGCCCCAGAGACCCCGTGAAGGATGCGCACCACGAGTGCCCACGCGCCGATATGATCGACCGTGAGGTAGAGAGCGATGACAACAACATTCAGGAGGTTCCCGAAGAGGATTGGGCCACGCCGGCCATAGCGGTCCATTACGGTGCCGAGGGCCGGACGGATCCCGATGGCGACCGCACTCATGGCGGCAAACATCCAACCGATCACCACCGGACTCGCCCCCAGTTCGGCATAGAAACCAGGAACGTGCAGGAAGAGACAGAAGGCTATTCCCTGAAGAAAATTGCTGACCGAACAGAGCACGAAGGGCCGGGTCAGAAGTCGCTGTTCCTGGGTCATTTCCAGGGGCCGCTCAGCCCACGATGCGGACACGGCCGGCGTCGGCGTCCGTTTCGAAACCAAAAATCTTCCCGTAGAAGTAGAGTTCGCCTTCAAGGGCGAGTCGAATGTTTTCCGCCTGACGAAACCCGTGCTGCTCGCCCTCAAAAGGCACGTAGGCGTGGGCAATCCCCTGACGGGCCAGGGCGGCCACCATGGCCTCAGCTTGGGCCGGGGGCACGATTTCGTCTTCGAGCCCCTGAAAGAAGGCGACGGGACAATCCAATCGTTCGGTAAAATGAATCGGCGATCGAGCCCGATAGATTTCTTTCGCCTCGGGGTACGGACCCACGAGCCCATCGGTGTAACGCGCTTCGAATTTATGGGTATCCCGAGCCAGCGCTTCGAGATCGCCGATTCCGTAGTGGCTCGCCCCAGCCCGAAAAGTGTCATGGAAAGTCAACGCACAGAGGGTCGTATAGCCTCCTGCGCTGCCCCCGCTGATCGCCAACCTTTCGGCATCCACGGAGCCATCCGCCGACAATGCCCGAGCCGCGTGCACACAATCCTCAACGTCGACGATGCCCCATTGCCCGCGTAGAAGTTCCCGATAGTTGCGCCCGTACCCCGTCGAGCCCCCGTAGTCGACATCCACCACTGCGATCCCCCGGCTCACCCAATACTGGACCCGAAGATCCAATGCCGAGGATGCCGAGGCCGTGGGGCCGCCATGACTCTTGACCAACAGCGGAGGACGTTCGTCTCGAGGTACTTCGACTGGGCCGGCGGCCGGAGCATAGACCCATGCGTGGGACCGCCTGCCATCCACCGATTCAAATTCGAATGCCTGGGGGACAACCAAGTGGGATGGGTCGAATTCCAGCGTCGAGCCCAAGCGAAGCTCCCGGCAACGGTTCGTTGCCAAATCCAGCGCCACCACAGCCGACGGCCGGACCGGGCCGGCGCCTACGAAGCACGCCCTCTGCCCTTCCACCCGAAGTCCGTCAAAGCTTGTGTACGGGAGTTGAAGATCCTCCAAGGCCCCTGTCTGAAGGTCGAGGCGTCCCAGCCGACTTTGGCCTCCCACCCCGTGAGCGCACAGGATCGTCCCCTCGGAGACAAACGCGTACCGGGACAAGCCAAAGACCCACTGCGGGCCGCCAAACTCTTCGGCCCGCGGGCAAACAGGAACCACGCCCCTGTCCCTGAGTTGATAGAGATTCCACCATCCACTGCGATCGGAAACGAACGTCAGTGTCCCAGCGGGTGAGAATTCCGGCTGGAAAATCGACTCGGCCTCACCCCCGGCCACAGCCCGGGCAGGTCCCTTCGGCCCGTCCGGACCCCAGGACTGCAGGAAGAGCGTCGTGCCATCCCAAGGCATGTTGGGATGGCGCCAGGCAAGAAAGGCAACTTGGCGACCATCGGCGGAGACCACTGGGGAGCTATAAAAATCGTGCCCTTGGGCAATCACGCGAGGGGACCGGGGGGTATGGGGAAGGCCCGTCTTGGGCAGGGCAAAGGCCACCAACCGATTCTCGGGCTCTTGGCCTTCCCGGTGGCCTTCCTCCACTGCCAACAGCCAGTCCCGCCCGGGGGTCGCGACGAAGTCCGCATAGCGAGGCCCAGGCGGCGAGAGCGGCGCCGAAGGCCCCGCCTCCATCACGTAAATCCGCTGATCGGTGAAATCAACGTAGAAAACGCGTTCCCCGGCGACCCGGTAGTCGCCGCCACCATACTCGTGCACCCGGGTTCGAACGTTGACCGCTTCGGGGGTGCACTCCACGGGAGGCGAGCCCGGACTCCCGAAGGCATTCCGCGCGCACATCACCTGTTGCCGGCCGCCCTCTGCCGGGCGCCCCTCCAGCCAGTACACCGAGTCGTGCTCGATCCGTGGCTGGGAAATTCGCAGAGCGGCGAGGGCGAGTTGCTCGGCCCGAATCGGCGAAGGCCAGTTGCCGTAGGAATGAATCAAAGTCGCCCTCGGAGTGCCCGACTTAGGCCAACGGGGACTCCCCTACCGGAGAATCCTTTGGATCCCTCAGCCATCGACATCGTCCCTTTCCCCAGCTTCGCTGTTTTGGGTACCACCCGAGTGGCTAGGGGCTGGCGATTCAGGAATCGGATCGCGGGGCTCCGCACCCTCCTCGCTGGGCACAACCATCGGCGCCAATCGACTCGACGGAATGACCTTCTGCAATCGATCCAAGAGAAAGCGGTTCGCAAAAAATGCCCACAGGATGAACGGAACCGCGTCATTGATGATCAACGCCGGAAAATATCGCGCCATGGAATCGGCGCTGACCCCGGTCCGGCCGAAACTCGCCCACGCCCAATAGCTCAAAGCCACATGGCCGAAGAAGATCACAACAACGCCCAAGCCCAGCCCACCTAGGCGGCGCTTCAAAGGTATCTGCGGGGTGACCAGCATCAGGGCCAGGAAAGGGATGAACCCCGCCAAGCGATCGCGCACCAGCCCCGGCGAAATATGCCCCACCCCCAACTCCTGCAGCAGCGGAAATGCCAAACGCTTGAAGAGTTCGTAGTAGCTCTCGAGTCCTCCCTGGGTCCACCACCAGGCCAAAGGCGCGGTAATGAGCCCGAACTCAACGAGGATGAGGAGCGGTCTGATCTTCACGCTGCACCACCTTGACGATCCAGAGCAGCCAAACCGACGTAATCATCGCGATCATGGTTGCCTGCCAAAAGTAAAGATGCATGAAATCAAATGCCTTCGACCAGTGCCGCCCCACGACAATCAGACCGGCGATCCTGACCACGTTGAAAAGATAGATCAGCGGGCATCCCATGAGCAGCCCGAGCCCCCGTTTCGCCCAGCTCGTGGGAAAGGCCAGGACGGCGGCCGAAAAAATCAGCATCTCGTAGAGACCGGTGCACTCATCGATGATCTTCACCACGAACTGACCGTACCAGACCATTTTTCCGTCCAGCCGAGCATCCCCGGAGATGAAGTGGAAGATCAGGTATTCGATGGTGGCCGTGGCCCGAATAAAGGCCTGAATAATCCAATTGAAGTGCTTGACCGCCAGGGGGTACGCCAGGGACACCGCGCCCAGGTACGGAAGAAAGAGCGCGATAAATCGATAGGCGGGATTGTTCCAAAAGGCCTTGATGGCCTGAAAAACCGAAGCACGGCCCCCCCCGCCGGGTTCCCGGATGTCGCCGCCTGCCGAGCCCTCCTTGGGGCGATCTCCGTTCGTCTCTGCCATGATTGGCGCCCATCTTAGGGATTCCGGCCGGGCTCGCGCCACGCTGAAGCCACCCCCCCCGGAAAATCGGCGCAAGTCCTCGCGGCCCCGCCCGGAGGCGTCAGAGCCACGATCCGGGGCCCACCTTGGGCGGTCAAGGCCACCGCCAGGGCCCCGTCCCGCCCGGTCCATCCCAACCCGGCCCCGGAAGCAAAGAGTCGCTCCAGGGCCCGTGGGTGGGGCAACCGGGCCCCCCCGCCGCAGGGCGCCGAAAGCATCAGCCAAGACGGTCGCACCGCTCTCAGGAAATCGGCACTGGACGATCCATCGCTACCGTGGTGGGCCACTTTGAGCAGATCCGCCTGCAGGTCTACTCCCGACCGTTGCAATTCGTTCTCAATATCGATCCCAATATCTCCGGTCAGAAGCAAGCGCGTTCCCGCAAGCTGAAAGAGAAGGACCAGGGACCGTGCATTCGCCGAAGCTTCCCTGTGTGCGCGCGGGGGCCAGAGAGGCGTGACCTTCAGCCCGCCGAAACTTCGATCCGGACCGGACGCCCCGGTCTCCACAATCCGGACCCCCTTGCGCCGGGCCACTTCAAGGCTCGGACCAAATCCGGGGTCGGACCGCCCCTGCCAGGGCAGCCACAGTTCGGCGACAGGCATCGCTTCAAGAACCGCCGGGACCCCCCCTCGATGGTCGATGTCGCTGTGGGTCGCCACCAGCACATCCAATGCCTCAACCCCCAGCGCCACCAAAGCCGGGACCACCACACTCCGTCCCAGATCGAACTCCCCGGGAATCGCTCGACCCGCATCGACCAGCACCGCCGAGTGCTCCCCCTGGACCAGCAGAGCATCGCCCTGCCCCACGTCAAACATGACGAACCGCGGCGGCGGCGGGCCCTGCTCTCCAGGGATCGGCTCCGAGAGCCAGATCAGGGACACAAGGGCGAGAACCACGACCTTGCGCGTCTCGGTCTGGCGGCTCGCCAGCCCCGCCAAGCCCGCGGCCACCCCCAGCGCCAAAGCCGCCGGACGCCCGGGGAGACCGGGCCCTCCCGGAATGGCCTGGACCAATTCGTGGACCGCGCCCAGGGTGAGACTCGATATAAAGTGCGCCGCTTTGAGAATCCACCCCCCGGTGACCGGGTCTAGCCCGACTCCCACTGCAGCCAGCAGCGCCCCAGGCAAGAGCAGGAAACTCGTCCAGGGGATCGCAATCAGGTTGAGTACAAGCCCGGCCCCCCCTGTCGACAACCCCCGCCCGGCCAGCCAAGGGGCTGTGGCCAGCAGAGCCAACGCCGACAGATGCACCAGTCCACGCGCCCGACGCAGCCCCGAACCCAGAACGCTGGATTCCCCGACCCACTGGGGCGCGAGGTTCCGCTGGGCCAGAAGCAGCGCCGCGGTCGCCGAAAAAGAAAGCTGGGTGCCCAGTGCGAAAAGTTCATGGGGTGCGGGGACACCGATCACCAACCAAGCCAAAGCCAGCAGATGGCCCACCGGAATTCTGCGACCCAGGGCGAGCGCACCGAGGTTCGCCCAGACAAATACCAGGGCCCGCTGAACCGGGGTTCCGAAACCCGCCAAGAGTGCGTAGCCCGTGGCCCCGACCCCTGCGAGCACCAGGGCTGCGATCCGCACGTCTCGGGCTGGACCCGCGATCCAACCAAACGCGAAACGCGAGAAAGCGAAGAGAGAGCCCGCCGCAAGAGCGAGGTGCAAACCCGAGATCGCCAAAACGTGGGCAATCCCGAGTCGGGCGAATTCATCCCGGGTACGCAGACTCAGCCCACTGCGGTCCCCCACGGCCAGGGCCGCAAGCAGGGCCCCCGACTCCCCGTCCCCCAAGCCCTGGGATATACCCAGGCGTGCGGCCTCCACCTGGGCCTGGAGTTCCTCCCACGGAGCGACTCCTTGGCCAGGGACCAGGCCCGACCGCAGAACCACCACTAGGCCAGGATCCAGGAAGCGCACTCGCCCGCCCACGCCTCGACGACGCCAACGCTGGACGGGATCCGGCCGGCCCGGGTTACGCAGACCGCCGAGTGGACCCATTCGTACCCGGGCACGCAGGCGATCTCCTCGGCGAAGGCCCCCCAGTGCGTCCGCCACGGGCGCCGAAGACCGGAACTGGCCGAGCAGTCGGTGAGGTAGGGGCCGAACTACCGCCTGGACCCCGACCCGTCCGGGTGAGGGCACTTCCAGCGACCCGCAGAGTTCTATGGCGTAGGTCGCCGTGGTTCGTTCCAAGCCGCACACACGCGCCTCAAGGGTGAGTTCCCGACTCTCCCGAGGCGCGAAGCGAGCGGCAGAATCCAACCGAGCGAACAGGCTCGCCGCGCCCGCCCCAAAAGCCAGCACCAACGCGAGCCCCCTGACACCGCCGAGCCTGCCCCCCAAGGCGGCCGCCCCGAGTGCGCTCGCCAAAGCGAGCCCATAGGAGGGCCAACCATAGGAGGGCCAACCCGAGGAGGGCCAACCTGAAATCAGCGGCCAGCCCAGGTCGGCGACAAGAATGCCGAGCCCGTGCGCCAGCACCAAAAGGGGAAGTCCAAACGGCAACCCAACAGTCCCGGGGACCAGGAATCCAAAGTCTACCCGACCCCCGAGGCCGGGGGGTTTCAAACTTCAAGCCCACGGACCTCGCGCCGCACCGGACTACTGCAAGCGGCGACCCTTGCTCCGGCCTTTCGGCGTACTCAGCCGCTGCAAGTAAGCACTCAGAACTTTCACGGTTTCGTCGAGTTTCTGGATCTCGCGCGCGAAGTCTCGGAAGAGCCTCGCCTCTACCCGCTCGGCGCCAGTCGCGTGCCCAGGATCGGGTTTCGCCTGGTAATAATCCACTAGGGCAAAGGCCACCCCATCGA
Organism: uncultured Myxococcales bacterium; assembly: GCA_963933695.1. Lineage (GTDB taxonomy): Bacteria > Myxococcota_A > UBA9160 > UBA9160 > UBA4427 > JAZXM01. The sequence continues at coordinate 15,821 of CAWVXN010000008.1, forward strand.
GCACCCGGTCCGCTTCCTCATCGTCGAGCCCTCGGAGCTTCGGCTCAATGGCCCGAGCCAGGGACTCGCACTTCTCCAGCGAGACTCCTCGGCGTGCCAGCGCCAACTCGATCTCACCACTCACATCGAAGTCGCCTGAGTCCTCGGCTCCCACGCCCTCCGTCGCAATTCGCACCCTGTGCCACTTCATTCCGCTCATCTCGGGTCCCCCTCAGGCCCCGCCCACCCAAAAATAGGTGCACGCTTAGATTCCGTTGTCATCGCAATTCTGGTGCCAGACTCGGCCGCGGGGAGAAACTCTTTAAGTATCTGTTATTAATAATCTTTTTACATTCGAGAGAAAAAGGGCGATGAGCCGAACCCCCCTCTGGTGTCGCACAAGGGCGGAATTGGGAAGCCCGCTACCCTCGCGGATCCTCCCCGCCGGGACCTCCCTCACCCCCGCCGGATTCCGGGAGAGCCGGTCCTTCGTCGGCCTTGGCCATTCGAGCAAAGAAATCATGAATCGTCTCCGCATCCCGGCCGGAGACCCCTGACACCGCGGCCAATTGCGCTTCGCTGGCCTCTCGAACCGCCCTGAGGGAACCGAGTTGCTTCAGCAGCGCACGGCGCTTGATCGCACCGATGCCTGGCAGCTCTTCAAGAATCGACGTCAGACCGAACTTGGAACGCAAATCGCGCTGATATTCGATGGCAAAACGATGGGACTCGTCGCGCACGCGCTGAAGCAGCAAAAGCCCGCGCGAACTCTTGGCCAACAGGATCGCATTGGCCCGCCCGGGCTTGAAGAGGCGCTCGGCCTTGAGCCCGCCCGAACGTTTCACCCGGGGTGACGGCGACTCGGTATCGCGCTCCTTCGAGATCCCCAGGGTGTCCACGGTCAGTCCCGCATCCTCGAGGGCTGCGGTGACCACACCCAGTTGCCCGCGTCCCCCATCGACCATCAACAGATCGGGAAGCGCTTCGGTTTCGACCCGCGCGAGCCGGCGGCCCAGCACCTCGCCCAGGCACGCATAGTCGTCTCCCGCAGCAGCCTGTTTGATCCGATATCTGCGATAGGCACTCTTGACCGGAACGCCCTCCTCGAAGACCACCCGGCTGGCCACCGCGAGAGTCCCCTGGAGATTCGACACGTCGTAGCATTCGATCCTATTCGGCATCCGAGTCAGAGCGCACTCGCTTCGTATCTCCTCCATGGCGGCTTCGACACTTTCCCGGGCAGCGAGTCGCTGGTCCAAGCCAATCTGCGCGTTGCGCGTGGCAATCTCCACCATCCGTTTTGCGGCACCGCGCTGGGGTGTCTTGATCTCTACGCGATGGGAAGCGCGTTCGCGCAGCAATTCTTCTAGTCCCCCCCCATCGTCGAAGAGCACGGACCCGACGATCTCACGGGGTGCCGACCGGCCATCCTTCTTGCCGTAGTACTGACCCAAAAACGACGACATCACCTCGCCATCATCGATTTGCACTTTGGAAAATGAGTAATCGTCCGCCGCGATCACCCGCCCTTCGCGAACGTGGAGGACCTGGATCTCGACCTCGCCCCCCAGGCGCGCGAGACCGAACACATCGCGCTCAAGTTTCTGATCCGAAACGATCTGCTGCTCCATGAGGGTCTGGGCCACAGCTTCAATTCGGTTTCGTAGGCGAGCCGCCTCCTCGAATCGCTCGGCCTCGGACGCGGCCTGCATCTGGCTTCGCAAACGCTGGACGAGTTCGTCCGAACGCCCTCTTAGGAAGAGAGTCGTCCCGCGCACCTGATCCGCATAGACCGCGGGATCCGCAAGGCCGCAGCAGGGACCGAGACAACGCCCCATTTCGTATTCAATACACGGACGCCCACGCCGGGCATAGTCCTTGAACGTGCCATCGCTGCACGAGCGCAAGGGAAAGAGTCGGCGAAGGTTAGAGAGAGACTCCTTCAGGGCCACGCTCGATGTATAGGGGCCAAAATAGTCCGCCCCGTCCTTCCTAAACCGTCGCACCGAACTGATTCGCGGCCACTCGTCCCTTGGGTCGATGCGCAGGGCCAAGTACTGCTTGTCGTCGCGCAGCTTGACGTTGAAAGCCGGCTTGTGCCGCTTGATGAGCTCGTTCTCCAGGAGAAGAGCTTCCTTCACGTTCGCCGTAGCCAGGACGTCCACGTCGGCGACCCGATCCATCAGCGCGGGTACCTGATGGCGGCCATCCCCGCTCCCAAAATATTGCCGCACACGCGAACGTAGGTTCTGCGCCTTGCCCACGTAGAGCACAACGCCCCCATCGCTCTTGAA
>CAWVXN010000009.1:0-18048 GCA_963933695.1 uncultured Myxococcales bacterium
CACCGACACCCACACCGACACCTGCACCCACACCCGCACCCACACCCGCACCCACGCCCGCACCCACACCGGTACCGATCGCTACGCCCGCACCTGTGCCTACGCCCGCGCCCAGTCCGGCCCCCAGCGCCGCCGTGGGGCGGGCCCCTGCTGCCCGGGCGAAAACCTGGCCCACCGAGGAAGCCCCAGCCTCTACTCCGACCCCTGCTCCGACTCCGACTCCGACCCCTGCTCCGACCCCTGCTCCGACCCCAACGCCAACCCCGCCCCCAACCCCGACCCCAACCCCCACTGCGCAACCCGCTGCGGTTCCGCCGCCCCAGGCCCGTCAGGCCCCGGCTCCGGCTGGACGTTCGCCCGAGGCGACCCGCCAAGCCCAGCGACCCGACAGTCGGGAAGAGAAAGCCGAGGAGGTACGCACCCAACTCGCCGAGGCGATTCCGGTTCGCTCGGGTGGGGTGCTGCTCCCGGCCGGTCGTCTGATGATCGAACCCGATTTTCGATATTCCTTCTCCGGGGTCAACCGAGTCGCGATTTCCGGCTACACGATTCTTCCTGCGCTCACCCTGGGACTGATCGACGTGACGACCCACAACAAGACGAGCATGGTTGGCACGGTGGCTGTGCGATACGGCTTCAACGGCCGGATCGAACTGGATGCCGCTGCATCCTTTGTCTCGAGTTGGAGTAGCTTTTCCCTCTCCGCCAAGAACACGGTGGAGGATCGCAGCTCGACACTGGATGCTTCGGGCTATGGCATTGGCGACCTACGTTTTGGAATCCGAACTCAGATCAACCAGGGGTCGGAATCCCTGGCAACATTCGTGGCTGGAGTCGGCGTCCGGGTGCCCACGGGCACGAGTCCCTATGAGGTCAAGCGTCATGGCGCGGAGGAAAACTACATCGAGACCGATGTGCCCACCGGAAGCGGTTTTTTCTCGGTCAGTCCGACCCTCTCGTTTGTCTATCCCACCGAGCCGGGGGTCATTTTCGGCAGCTTGCACTACAGCTGGAACATTCCCCGGACGGTGCACACCCTTCAGCCTGGTACCGATCAGGCCTACGGCGAAATCGATCCCGGGGATGTGGTTGGCGGCAGCTTTGGAATGGGCCTCTCACTGAACCAGAAGCTTTCCATGAATTTCAGCTATGACCACTCAATCGTGCTGAAAAGCAAGCAGAACGGCGTGACCGCACCGAATGCTGTCCCCCTTCAAATTGGCACTTTGGGCATCGGTGTGACGAGCCGGAGAAACGCGAGCATGAGCTACAACTTCTTGGTGGCCATTGGCGTCACGGACGATGCTCCGGATGTGTCCCTGACCCTTCGTATCCCCATCAATTGGGATATCAAGCTGAATATCTTCGGTCGCTAGCGGGGTCTTTGGCCGACGAATCGGGCAGGGCGGCTGAAGCCGAGGGAAGAGTCAACCGCCAATGGACCAGCCGGACTGTGCGAGAAACTTCTCCATGAACGCGATCTCGTAGGCTTGGTCGGGGTTTTCTCGGACCATCCGATCCAGAGTGACGGCGTCCTGGCCTACCAATATCCGCCAATTCCGCTTGCGGACTCCGTCGAGGATGACGGTCGCTGCATCGGCAGCAGTCATGGGGGCATCGTCGCGAAAGCTCTCGGCCCTTGCCTGGAGGGCATTTCGGATGTCGTCGTTTGTCGCCCCCTCGAGTTCCAATCCCGCCTGCTCCATGCGATCTCGAATTTCGGCTAGTTGGTCATCGGGGAGTTCCTTGGGCTCGCGCCCAAGAATCCGGCCCGAGTTGATCACGATCGAGGTGCCGATATGTCCGGGCATGACCAGGGAAACCCCGACATGGGGAGCATTGATTCGAAAATCGTTGATCAGCGCTTCGGTAAATCCCTTCACTGCGAACTTCGCGCTGCTATACGCGCTGTGGGCGGACTGGGGTCCGAGGGACGCCCAGAATCCATTGACGCTGCTTGTGTTGACAAGGTGGCCCTCGGGGCTGGCCACCAGGAGGGGGACGAACGCGCGCGAGCAGTAGTAAACGCCGTCCCAGCAGACCGCGAACGTTTTCTCCCACGCTTCCCGGTCGTCGAGGAGAAAACTCCCTCCGGCCCCGATGCCCGCATTGTTGAACACGAGATGGATATGATCGGTCTCGTGCACGTCGAGCACTGCATCCCGGAAGCCGATGACTTGGGACTCGTCGGAGACATCTGCTTCGTGGGTGCTGATCCGGGTTCCCGCTGGCGCGGCCCGAGTGCAGAGGGCCCGGGTCTGTTCCAGGGACTCCGCGGAGACATCGCAGAGCGCGACATGGCAGCCCTCGGTCGCGAGTTGCAGGCACAACTCGCGACCCATCCCGGATCCGCCCCCGGTGACCACAGCTATTTTTCCCTCGAATTTATCCACGTCCGTTTCCCCTCGGTCCCCAGAGCCCCCCAGCCCCGGTGGTGGGTTTAGCTCTGGGGCGAGTCTGACACGTTTCCCGGCCGAGAGGAGGCCATCCCCGGTGGGCTCGTGGGAAGAGGCGCAAAGCGTCTTGCAGTTTCAGCATGCTTTGACGTACATTAGAACGCTCGTTCGAAATGGTCGTTCTTGTCCATGCTTCTCCGTCCCGCCCCTGGGAAGCCATTATTGAAAAGGGGCTACTGCAAAGGCGCTCTTGTCTTTTGTCTCTTGTCTTTTGTAAAGGCGCTTTTCTAAAACTCCTCTAGTAAAACCGCGCCCGGCCCTTCGCATTCTTTGGGATTTTCTTGATTCCGCGATTCGGCTTCCCCCCGCCCGCTTCCGCCCCCGCCCATCGCGATCACCCAAGGAGAGCTTGACCGTGCCCCGCCAAGCATCGGCCGTCCGGCCCGTCGTCACAGTAGTCACCGAAGTCCCCCAAGGCGATACCAAGGCGCGTCTGCTGGATGCGGTCGTTCAAATTTTTGCCGAGCAGGGTTTTCATGCCACCTCTATGCGGGCGGTGACCCAGTTGGCCGGGACCAGTGTCTCCGCGGCCAACTACCACTTCGGCAGCAAGGAGGAACTTCTCCGCGCGGCACTCATCCAGCGAGCTGCACCACTCAATGACCTTCGCCTCAAATCCCTGGCAGCCGCCGAGGCACAGACCAGCCCCGGCCCGGCGAGGGTCAAGGCCATTCTGGAAGCGTTTATCGTTCCTTTGTTTGAACTGCGCACCGACCCGCAGCACCAGGAGAATTCCGGACGAGCCCTGGCGGCGCGCCTATATGTTGATCCTCCCGAGTTGGTAAAGAAGATGCAGCAGGAGGTTTTTGGAGCGGCCACCGCCGAGTTTCGGGAGGCGCTTGGACGGGCGGTCACCGGGGCAGACCCGGAGCAACTCGACCTGGCCCTCGAACTGTCTTTCGGCGTGGTGGTTCACCTGATCAGCGGGCGTTTTGTCTGGCCCGACCCCAGAGTGGACCCGTCGGGCACGAAAAAGAAGAAGGTCGTCGACAGTCTTGTCTCGTTTGCAACCGCCGGGCTGGTCGCTCTCGTGTGTGATGAGCAGCAGAACCCGAAAAAAGTAGGGATCCAAAAAAAATGAAACGCGTCCTGTTTATTCCGGTAGCAATCCTGGGGGTTGGGATTGCCGTGGTCTGGGTTCTTTGGCTGACGCGCCCCATGGTAGTTCCTTCCCCGGCGGAGCGATTGCCGCCGCTCATACGCGTCCAGACGCTGAATCCCCAGGACCTTCAGCTGGTGGTCGAAGCTCAGGGTACGGTTGCCCCAAGAACTGAGAGCGAACTGAAGTCCCAGGTTTCGGGTGAGGTGCTCTGGGTTTCTCCCGCGCTCGTGCCTGGCGGTTTTTTCGATGCAGGCGATCGGCTCTTGAAAATCGACCCGGTGGATTACGAGGCGGACCTCGAGAGTGCCCGGGCAAAGCTGGCACGCGCACAGAGCGAAGCCCGGCGGGCTCGCAAGGAAAATAATCGTCAGCAGCGACTCGCCGATCAGTCGGTGTCGAGTCAAGCTCGAATCGACGATGCCGAAAACGCTACGCACGTCGCCGAAGCCGTTCTGCGCGAAGCCCGAGCTGGCCTGGGACGTGCCGAGCGCAATCTCGAACGAACGGTGGTGTACGCGCCCTACCCCGGTCGCGTTCGATCCGAGCGGGTTGATTTGGGCCAGTTTATTGCACGGGGCGAATCCCTCGCCCGGATCTATGCGGTGGATTACGCGGAGGTTCGTCTCCCGATTCCAGACCGCGAACTGCGCTACCTCGATCTACCCCTGGGCTATCGCGGATCAGCGGCGAAAGGCAGATCCCAGATAAAAGAAGTCTTTCCTATCGAGAAGTTGGTCGAGGTCAGTTCGGACACCATGTACGGACCAGAGGCGATCCTGAGAGCCGAATTTGCGGGTGAAGCGCACGAGTGGAAGGGACGTATCGTGCGGACGGAGGGTGAACTCGACCCGAAGAGCCGCATGGTGGCCGTGGTCGCCCGAGTTGAAGATCCCTATGGGCGATTAAATAACGCGGGGCGCCCTCCGCTGGCGGTAGGTCTGTTCGTTGAAGTTTCGATTTCGGGTCGAATCGTCCCCGGGGCTATGGTGATCCCGCGCAGCGCGCTGCACGAGGGCGGGCGTGTGCTCGTTCTGGACTCGGACAATCGCCTTCACTACCGGTCGGTCTCTGTCTTGCGGGTCGAACGCGAACACGTGATCGTCGAGAACGGTCTTGAGGCTGGCGAAAGAGTTGCGGTTTCCCCTATGCCCGATGCGGTCGAAGGCATGGCCGTTCGTACCCAGGACGAAGAGCAGACCCGCCAGGGAGCCGGACCCTCATGAAAAGAGCCATTTCATGGTTTGCCGAGAACTCAGTAGCGGCCAACCTCCTGATGGTCGTCGTCCTGACCGCGGGGGTAGCCGGGCTGCCTCAGATAAGGCAGCAAACCTTCCCGGATATTGATCTCGATTTGATTCAGATCGGCGTCCCGTACTTGGGGGCATCGCCTTCCGAGGTTGAAGAGGGTGTCTGCGTTCGCTTGGAAGAAGAACTTCAAGGTGTCGACGGCATCGATCAGATGACGTCTTCATCCGCCGAAGGAGCTTGCGGGGTCACGATTGAAGTCACCACCGGGCATCCCGTGGATCGAGCCCTGGCAGAAATCAAGAACGCGGTCGATTCGATTTCGACTTTTCCGAAGGAAACCGAAAAGCCCATCGTGAACCATGTGGCGATCCGTCGGAATACTCTACAAATCGCCCTCTCGGGCAATGCCAGCGAGCGGGCGCTTCGCATCTATGGGGAAAAGATTCGTGAAGGGATCCTTTCTCTGCCCGATGTAACCCAGGTTGATCTTTCGAGCGTGCGCGCCTACGAGATTTCCATAGAGGTTTCGGAATCGTCTTTGCGCCGCTACGGCCTGACCTTCGACGAAGTCGCCCGGGCGATCCGTCGCTCCTCCCTGGATTTGCCCGGCGGAGCTATCAAGACCAGTACCGGCGAAATCCTGCTCCGTGCCAAGGGTCAGGCCTACACGGGGCAGGACTACGAGGAAATCGTCATTCGGAACGCTTCCGACGGCACGCGCCTTAGGCTTGGCGATATCGCGAACGTGGTTGACGGCTTCGAGGACAGCGACCAATACGCGACCTTCAACGGCGAACCCGCTGCGATGATCGGGGTTTATCGGGTCGGTGATCAAAAAGTGCTCCAACTGGCGAGGAGCGTGAAGAAGAAAATTCTCGAACTCGAAGCCAGTCTGCCCGAGGCGCTTTCCCTGACTGTTTGGCGAGATGACTCGGCCCTCCTTAAAGATCGGCTCGGTATTCTGCTGCGCAACGCGTATACCGGCTTCGCCCTCGTTTTCGTGGTTCTCGCCCTGTTTCTCCGGCTGAGGCTCGCTCTTTGGGTAGCCCTCGGCGTCCCCGTGGCGGTTATGGGGGCTCTAGCGGTTTTTCCAGTATTCGATTTTTCCATCGATGTCCTGACGCTGTTTGCCTTCATCATGGTGTTGGGACTACTGGTGGATGATGCCATCGTGGTGGGCGAGAACATCTATACCCATCAGGAGACCGGCGAGGATCCGCTGCGTGCGGCCATCGTTGGCGCCCAGGAAGTGTCGGTGCCGGTGATCTTTGGCGTCTTGACGACTGTGGCGGCTTTTCTTCCCATGATCCTCGCGCCGGGCTCAATGGGTCAATTTTTCGGGATGATCGGGCTGGTTGTCGTGATATCTCTGTTTTTTTCGATTGTGGAATCGCAATTGATTCTCCCATCGCATCTTGGGCATCACGCTGGGAAAACGGTGGTCGATGTCGGCGCACGCGAGAACCAGACCCGATGGAAGCGTTTGCAGGCGACGCTCTCGGGTTCGCTCACTCGATTCGCTCGCCACGCGTACTTGCCGGTTCTGCGGCGAGCACTGGAATGGCGTTACGCAACCCTGGCTCTAGCGATTTCTTGCCTTATGGTGGCTCTGGCTGCTGTCGGGACAGGCCGGCTTCGATGGACTTTTTTTCCGCCGATCGAGGGTGACTACATTTCCGCGACCGTCACTATGCCACTCGGCACCCCGGTTGAGCGCACTGCGGCCGCCGTACAGGTCTTGGAGGAATCGTTCAATAAGCTGAACGCTGAGCTGGATGTTCAGTTTGGGCGAAAGGGGTCGACTTCAAAACACTTGATGGCCATGGTGGGCGGACGAGTGGGGGTCGGCCGGGGTGATCCCTCGCAAGTTGCGGGCGGAGGCGGAGCGTCGAATATGGGCGAAGTCAGCGTAGAACTGACCGGTGGCGCCCAACGATCGATTACGCCCAAGGAAGTGGTGAGCCTTTGGCGAGCGAGAACCCCTCCTATTCTTGAGGCGGATGAGGTTGCTTTCGTATCGGACTATTTTTCGTTCGGCGATGCCATCAACGTTCAGCTCAATGCAATGGATGTCGCGGAGCTCGAAAAAGCTGCCGATGAACTGAAGGCCAAGCTTTCCGAGTATCCGGGAGTCTTTGACATCAGCGATTCCTTTCAAGGGGGGAAATCGGAAATTCGCCTAGCCATACTGCCGGCGGCCGAAGCGCTGGGGCTGAGCCTGGACGACCTGGCACGCCAGGTGCGTCAGGCCTTTTATGGCGAGCAGGCCCAAAGAATTCAACGAGAACGCGACGATATACGTGTCATGGTTCGCTACCCCGAGTCTGAGCGTCGATCTCTTTCAGATTTGGAGAATCTGCGCATCCGAACGCCCGACGGCGGAGAAGTGCCCTTCTATGCGGTGGCCACCGCAACTATGAGTCGGGGCTACGCAACGATCAAGCGGGTGGATCGCAAGCGTACGATAAACGTCAGCGCGGATGTGGATGAGAGCAAGGGAAACGCAGCGGAGGTTCTCGCCGATATTCGAGCCAGCGTACTTCCAGCATTGGCTGCGAGGCACCCGGGTGTTTCGCACTCAATGGAGGGAGAGCAGCGAAGGCAACGAGAAATGTTCGAGTCGCTGGGCCGGACCTATCTACTGGCCATGATCATCATTTACACGCTGCTGGCGGTTCCCCTGCGCAGCTACGGTCAACCCTTAATCATCATGGCCGTGATTCCGTTTGGCTTAGTCGGGGCCATAGCAGGGCACATCATCATGGGGCTTAACCTGAGCATGATGTCGACCTTCGGCGCCGTTGCGCTCTCGGGCGTGGTCGTGAACTCAAGCCTTGTCCTGGTTCATTCGGTGAATCGGCGCAGAAAGAACGGAAGCGGTATTGAGCAGGCTGTTTGCGAAGCCGGAGCTTCACGTTTTCGGCCGATAGTCCTGACTTCACTGACCACCTTTGCGGGGCTTGCGCCCTTGCTGTTCGAGCAGAGCATGGGGGCGCAGTTTGTTATTCCGATGGCGGTGTCCCTGGCATTCGGAGTCATTTTTGCCACGGTTATTTCGCTTTTCCTGGTCCCTTGTGGCTACTTGATTCTTGAGGACCTGAAGCGGGTGCTGGGTGTGGGCCAAGCATCTACACCCAGTGAGTCGAATCTGGATGGACGCCTGGGCCTGGATGTGCCGCTGGAGGAAGCCGCCGACGGTACCGGGGGTCAGTGAAGGGGGCCTAGCCGATCCCGCCGATGCGCACGTACTTGAGTTCCATGAAGTCGTCCATGCCGTACTTGGATCCCTCGCGCCCGATTCCGGACTCCTTCACGCCGCCAAATGGTCCGACCTCTGTCGAGACCACCCCGCAATTGACGCCCACGATTCCGTATTCGAGTGCTTCGGAAACTCTCCAGACCCTCGCGTTATCCCGGGTGTAAAAGTAGGCGGCGAGTCCGAACTCGGTGTCATTGGCAATGGCGATCGCCTCTTCCTCGTCCCGGAACCGAAACAAGGGTGCAACGGGTCCAAAAATTTCTTCCCGCGAAACCATCATGTCCGACCGTGCCTCCGCGAGCACTGTGGGCTGAAAAAAGCTCCGCCCCAGTTCATGAGCCCCGCCTCCGGTCAACAGCTTGGCTCCCTTGGCAATTGCGTCGGCTACGTGTTCCTTGACTTTTTCAACCGCCGCGGAGTCGATCATTGGCCCCTGCTGAGAACTCGGGTCCATGCCGTCGGCTACTTTCAACTCGGAAACAGCCTTGGCAAAGCGCTCGGAAAAAGCATCATAGATTCCCTCTTGGACCAGGAAACGATTGGCGCAGACACAGGTTTGACCCGCGTTTCGGTATTTGGAGGCGATGGCGCCCTCAATGGCACTATCGAGGTCCGCATCGTCAAAGACGATGAAGGGTGCGTTGCCGCCCAGTTCGAGAGAAACTTTCTTGACGGTACCCGCACACTGTTGCATCAGCAGTTTCCCAACTTCGGTGGAGCCCGTGAAGCTGAGCTTTCTCACGATGGGATTGCTCGTCAGCTCAGCGCCCATATCACGGGAGGGCCCAGTAATGACATTGACGACTCCGGGAGGAATGCCCGCGCGATCGGCGAGTTCCGCCAGGGCTAGGGCCGAAAAAGGTGTCTGGGATGCCGGGCGGATCACCACGGGGCAGCCCGCCGCCAGAGCGGGAGCACACTTCCGAGTGATCATGGCCGCGGGAAAATTCCAAGGCGTAATGGAGGCGACTACGCCGATCGGTTGCTTGTAGACGAGGATCCGACTTCCCGGAGTCGGGTCTCCGATGACGTCGCCGTAAACTCGCTTAGCCTCCTCGGCGAACCACTCGATAAAGGACGCCGCATAGGTAATCTCGCCAACGGACTCGGCGAGAGGTTTTCCCTGTTCGGTGGTCATCAGTAGGGCAAGGTCGTCTTTGTGCTGGAGCATCAATTCGAACCAGGCTCGCAGAAGCCCGGCTCGATCCTTTCCGGTTCGAGCCCGCCAGGCAGGCCAGGCAGCGTCCGCGGCTTCGATGGCCAGGCGGGTATCCGCGGTGCCGAGTGCGGGAACAGAACCGACGATCTCACCCGTCGCGGGGTTGTCGACCTCGATGACCTTTTGATCCGGGGCATCGATCCACCGGCCATTCACGTAGCACTGGTGGCGCAAGAGTCCTGGGTCCTGGAGCTGAATCGAACCGGAGGCAGTCATTCCTTAAATCCTCTCTGGATGTGTGGTCGTTCGGACAAGGCGAACACTTTTACATAGCTATTCCGGACCCGCCACGACCGAATGGGAACCATGGGGGACTGTGGATCGCAAAGGGCCTACGCGGCCCTTGTTCATCCCTCGGCCGCCGCTCGCTCGGGTCCGAAGGGCTTAAACGTCAGAATGAGTGCGGGCATCAGCAGGAAGTCCGCGATGAGCGCAGCCAGAATCGTCGTCGAGAGAAGAATGCCCTGGGTAGCACTGCTGTCCATTGCCGAGAGCTGAAGCACCTGGAATCCGGCGATCAGGGCAATCGATGTGATGACAAGGGCCCGCCCCACGTCGACGAGCGCGGCGCGGAGCGCTTTTGAATACTGGCCGCACAAACTGAACTCATGCCGGAACCGAAGTACCAGATGAATGGTGTCGTCCACCGCAATCCCCATGGCGACTGCAGCAATAAATACTTTCGAGTAGTCCAAGGGTATTTCCAGCCAGCCCATGGCGCCCAAAGTGAGAAAGACGGGAACCAGATTCGGCACCATACAGATCAGGCCGGTTTTGACTGAGCCGAGGAGTGCGCACATCAAAGCCGCGATGGTGACGAAAGCGACCAGGAAACCCTGGGCCTGGCTGGTCACGATGAGGTCGATGAGCTTCAGCCACAGCGCGGCGACGCCCGTTACCTCCAGGGTCGATTCGGTGAGAGGATGGAGGGCTAGTTCATTTTCGATCCGGTCTTTGAGAAGAACAACCTCGGCGGTGCTGCTCATGCCCAGACGCAACTCAAGTTGAGCGCGCTGGTAGTCGGAAGAGAGCAGCTCGAAGGCCTCATCGCCGCCTGCACTTTCGTAGAGAATCAAGTATTGGGCAATGAGCTCCCGGCTCTCTGGAATCGTGTAGTAGTCGGGGTCATTGCTATGGAAGGTTTGATTGAGGTCCTTGATGATATCGGTGATCGAATACGATTTTCGAACGAGATCCTCCTGGTTCGCCCAGGCTTGGATTCGGTCGATTTCGCGCATGGCTGCGGGTTCTATGATTGAACCGGATTCGCCCACATCGAAAATAAGAATCAGATTACTGAGTCCCCCCATGGTTTCATCGATTCGGAGCGTATCGGCCTTGACAGGAACAGAGTCTGAGAAATCGTTGAACCAGTTCGACTCGGCGACGAGCTGGGTGATGCCAATCGCTGAGGCCAAGAAAATGGCGAGGGATGTGATCAGGATCGGCCGCCGTGCTCGGACGACAAAGTCATGAACCGATCGCAAGAATCGATCGGACAACTCTTCGACAGAAGATTGGCCGGTCGGGGATGCGCTCGTCGGGGATGTGCTCTTGTGTGTGGATCGTGTGGTTTCTGCCATGTGTGCGGTGCGTGTGCGACGGCCGAACGAAAGCAGAGCTGAGAGAACAGTGATCGAAAGTAAGAAAGCGATTAGGCAGCTGAATGCGCTGTAGACCCCCATGTGAGCGATGCTCACGATGGGAACAGAGCTCATGGCGATGAATCCCATGGCGGTAGTCAGGCTGGTCAAGAGGCAAGGCACTCCCACCAGGTGCATGGTTTGAACCAGGGCTTCGCGGCGGTCGCCCAGGCGAAGAAAGCTTCTGCGAAATTCCGAAAGGATATGAACTGAGTGCGCAACACCGATCGTCGTGAGCAGTGTCGGCACACTGCCGAAGCTTAGGTCTAGCTGCCAGCCGACTAGAACGATGAAGGCCACCGTAGAGATGACACTCATCTGGACCACCAGGATTGGTGCAAGGGCGCCTGGGATGGAGCGAAAGAAGAACAAAAGGATCGCGGCGATGACGAGCACCGTGACACTATTGAGGAAGGCGCTTTCTTCCCCCACGATCTCGTTGTAGAAGGCGTTCAATGGGACATCGCCCGAGTGGTAGAACTGGATATCAGAGTACTCGGGCCGAGCCAGAATTTCGGTGATAGATCGCGAAGTGGCTTGAGGGTAGAGATTCCCGAGACCGTCGCCGCCCTCGGGGTCGAGCCGAATATCTTCGAGGGGATCGGTACTCGAGAGATCCATTTCGATTACGATGGCGCCAAACTGAGCATCTGCGCTCAAGATGCCACCCACCATCATGGGTTTTTCGAGGTAGCTGGAGCGGAGTTGAAGGAGCCCTTCCTGGCTCTCTGGAAAGACGTCTCGGAGTTGCCGAATCTCGACCCCGTCGTCGTTTCCGACCATTAACTCGGCATTCGCGATACTTAGAACTTCGTAGGCGAAGGGAACTTCGTCTTCGAGAACCTCGGTGAGATCAACAATCTTTCGCATGATCTCAATGTTCCAGGGACCGAACTCGGCGCCGGGCGCTTCGTAGAGGATGTAGGAAATTTCGTCTGATCCGAAATCCTCTCGAAAGGTCTCGTAAGAGCGATAGGTGGGATCCATCGGATCGAAGTAGGATGCGAAGCTACTGTCGATTCTCACGTTGGAAGCCAGGGCGAGGCTGCCGGTCACGAAGGCAATAGAAAATAAGACCACCCACCAGCGGTGATCGAATGACCAGCCCGCAAGGGAACCGAAGGTTCGGCTCAGGCGAGCTACGAATTCCGTGATTCGCGTGTTGTCAGAAAATTCAGTCAATGGAAGCTTGGATCGGCTCTCTGCGCTGGCTTGTTAGATGGTTACGAGTAGGCTCCGGCTAATCGGAGCCATTACCCCGCTCGTAAGTCCACTGGGTTCCGTGCATTCTCAGGCGGTGTCGAGGTCCCGGCAGGTTTGCGTCGCCTTGGGGCCAGCCGGAGTCGCCATGCCAAATCGCGGTCGGACCGTCGGGCTCCATGGCGATCCGAGTTTCGAAGCGCTCGGGTTCGCGACTCCGCGTACTTTCAAGGGCTTGGGCAATCGTCCCGTGTCCGCAGAGCTCATTCAAGGTGACCCATGTGGGCGGGGCGATCTCGATTTCGCCCGCATCTCTTTTAGCTAGGGCAGCTTCGGGCCTCAACCAGGCGTGCTCGTGAATCTCGCCACCGTCGATCACGATTTCGCCTTGGGGTGCCGGCGCCAGGAAAAACCAGGTGAGAAACCGCCTCGGCGTAATTGGCGGGGGCGTCCAGTGCGAGTAGGCAATGAGGGTGTCGAGGGGGAGCTCAAGGCCGGCCTCTTCTTGAGCTTCTCGGACAGCTGCACGACGCGCTGTGGCTTGTTCGGCTTCCTCGCTCGATGTGGAACCGTCTTCGGGATCGACCCGGCCACCCGGGAAAACCCACATGCCCCCGAACGCGATCTTCGAGTTGCGTCGCAGCATCAGAACTTCGATGCCAGCGCCAGTGTCGCGAATGGGGATAACCGTCGCCGCAAGGACCGGAGGAGTGCCGGTTTTCCCGTCCTTCGCCCAGCGGGCCAAGCTGTCCTGATGTCTTTCGTTTGTCATGGCCGAGACCATAGGACAACCCCGGCTCGGCGCGGAACGCTTTGAGCGAGGGTTGCTATGCCCCACCTCGGGTTGATAGGGCGTGATACAGTGAGATTCTCATAGGCCGGGGGAAGTGGAGGGCTGAAATGCGGGCAAGCTGGCCAAAGGGAATAGTATTTCTCTTCGGCTTTTTAGCCTTAGTCCTACTCCTGGGCGCGTGTCTTCCCTGCCTGGCTGGGAACGTGGTGTCCTCGGCACCGGTTCTGCGTCCCAACGTCCTGCTCCTCGTGGCCGAAGATATGAGTAGCCGGGTTGGGGCGTTTGGCGACTTGGTTGCCCAGACCCCGAACCTCGATCGGCTGGCGCGCGAGGGGACGCGTTACACCCACACGTTCACGACCGCGGGGGTCTGTGCTCCGAGCCGTGCATCACTTTTGACCGGCATGCACGCCATCTCCATGGGTGGCCAGCATATGCGTTCTTCCACTCGCCCCGAAGGTTCGTACAGAGCAGTACCGCCGCCCGAGGTCAAAGCCTTCCCCGAACTCCTCCGCCGGGCGGGTTACTACACCGTTACTGACTCTAAACTCGACTATCAGTTCAGCGGCACGCTCTCGGGCAGCGGACCCACGACCCTATGGAATGCCGAGGGCAACGATCCGGCTTGGTTGGCGAATGCCGAACGGGAGCAGCCTTTTTTCGCCTTGATTAATTTTCAAGCTACCCATGAAACCGGAATTTTTACCCCTCTTGGAAACGGATGGCCCAATAGCCTGATGCATTTGGTCGTGCAATTCGGCCGGGCATGGCTGCTTGGGATACCCGAAGCTGAAAGCCCCGTTCGGTCGGCTGATGTAAAGATCCCGCCCTACTACGCGGACACCCCTCTCGCACGTGCAGACATCGCCCGGCACTACAACAACATTTATCAAATGGACAGGCAGGTGGGGGAAATTCTTGACGCCCTCGAGGAGTCCGGGCTTTCGGATTCGACCATCGTGATTTGGACGACGGATCATGGGGATGGTTTGCCTCGGGCGAAGCGCGAACTTTATGATTCAGGTCTACGTGTTCCCATGATTGTCCGATGGCCGGATCGTTGGAGGCCCGAGGGGTCACCGGCTGGCGCCATTGACTCGCGTCTGGTCAGCTTCGTTGACTTGGCACCGACGATTCTTGATTGGGCGGGCCAGCCCCCTCCTCGCTATATGCAGGGCCGAAAGTTTTCTGGCCCTGGAACGGAAATTCGTAGATACGTTTTTGCCTCTCGAGACCGTATCGATGAATTCTCCGATCGGGAACGAGCGGTTCGTGATCGCGAGTACAAGTACATTCGTAGCTGGTACCCGGAGAAACCAACGGGTCATCGACTTCCTTTTCGCGACAACCTCGAGATGATGATCGAATTCTGGGAACTGCTCGAAGAGGAAGAATTGAACGCCGAACAGCGCAGATGGTTCGAGCCCACCGGGAGCGAGCGCCTCTACCACCTTGCCAGTGACCCTTTCGAGTTGCATAACCTGGCGGGAGAACAGGAATACGCGGTTGAACTGGATCGTCTCCGCCAGGCATACGAAGACTTCCGTGGGCGGGTTCCGGATTGGAGTGAGGAAACCGAGGCGACCATGGTTGATCGTATGTGGCCGGGCGGAGAGCAACCCCGTACCGCGCCTCCGTTGATCGAGTCAACAGGAGGCTGGCTTACCCTCCGCCCGGTGAATCCGCATACTTCGGTTGCGTATCGAGTGGGGGACGCCCAGGAGCGGCTCTACACCACCCCTTTCCTTTTGACCTCAGGAAGCTCAATCACGGCTCGTTCGGTTCGCTACGGCTACCGCGAGAGCCAAGAGGTTTCTTGGACGGCGCCCTGATCCCTTGCTGGCTTCGCTGAATGGGCGAACGAGCCTAAGCTGATTCTCTGAGTGGCTCAGCGTTCCAGGGAAAGCCAGAGCCGCAGGAGTTCTCGATTTTCGCCCTCGCCCGAGTGATCCTGGTATCCCGTTCGGGCATGGACAATCGAGTGGTTGGAAAGCCACTGGATGTCTCCGGGCTCCAGGGGCATCTCGAGGCGAACCTCAGGATCGCTGGCTATTTCCTCGTAGAGATCGAGCAGGGTCTGTTCGTCCTGACTAAAGGGGGCCACGTCCGAGTGGCGCTGGGCCGAACGGAAATAATCGCTGTGATAGAAAGTCCGAAGTCGCTGTCCGGAAAAGCGGCAAGGCGGAATGGCAATATGCCGCAAGGCACCATCTCGGTTGGCCTCGCGTATATCGAGTGCGAAGGGTTCAAAGAGTCGATGGGCTAGGTCGGGTCTTCGGGCGCGGACCGCATTGTAGATCGTGACTGAACTGGCGATCCGGCTGACGCCACCTTCTTTGGCGCTCCGAAGGCAGAGCAGGCCCACGACATCGGCGGCGTCGCAGTGAAAAGCAATCTCACTGCGGGTTCGGTAGAGCCGAACATAGGGGTCGGATTCCTGCTGGCCGGTATCGCGGACTTCGCCGAGAAGGTCTCCCTCGGGGTTCTGGGCACCGGGCCGTCCCATATGCAGCCCGAGACACCAGAAGAAGATCTCTGTCTCCTCGCGGCTCCAATTTTGTATCGGGAAGCCCGAGACCACCTGGAAACCCCGAGCATTGTCAATTTCTTCGCGCCATCGCGCAATCTCTCTGGCTAGGGTGGGCAGGGGGAAATCATTGACCGCCAGATCAGTCGAAGGCTTTCCCGTGCGCTTGGCGATAGCAACGGCTGCTTCCAATTCGGCTATGTGACGGGCAGAGAGTCGAAACCGCCAGGCGTCGTCGGAAACAAAATCCGTGACTTTCCATGCACCCGCGCCGGGAATGGGTCCCGTTGGGAGGGCTGAATGGGGACGACTGAAATAATGGGCAGCCTGTTCGGCGTAGGAAAAGTATCCGGACATTCTCGGGTGACTCTCTTAGTCCTTGAAGTAAATCTTAAAGCAGTCCTCGAAGCAGTTATCGAAGTGCGGACTTCGCCCTTCTTTTTGGGCACGAATCGCTTCTTCCGAACCGCTTCTTCAAAGTTCTGGGTGAAAGTTCTGGGTAAAAGTTCCGAGTGAATTCCTAGTCTCTTTGTTTCGGAGGATGGAATAGGAGAGGATTCTTCGGATGGAAATATGGGGTGACCCGTTTTCTGGATAATTTCCCGGATAACGCCAAGCACCTCTAGTGCCTTTTGCGCGGCTCTGTGGTTACTGAGCAGCTTCTTTTGGCCATTGGCTGCAGGTCCAAGCAAGTTTTTGCTGGTTTAACAATATGTCACATGAGACAATGCAGGGCGATGGATTGCAGGACTCTCAGGTGGATTACCGAAATCGGCTGGCTTCGTGCGCGGAGCGCACCCCGGTCTCTGCTCCGAGTTGTCTGTCTCCTCCTGGTCGCTTGCCCCCTGGTAGCGACGGGGCAGACGACGGAAATCGATCAAAAATTTAAGATCGATTTGAGGGAGCGTGTCGTCTCCATGGCGCCGTCCGAGACGGTCCGCTTCTCGCTCACGATTGATTCGGGCGAGGGCTTCATGGGCATGGCACAGGCTTCCAGGCGGGAGAGAGTGCGGGTTCGTCAGCAGGCGGTCATCGATGGGGTAACGGCGGGTGATCTCGAGGTTCTGCGTCGTTACGAAAACCTCTCAGGGTTTTCAGGCCGGGCTGGGGCAGGGACTCTCAAGGCTCTGGCCGCACAGCCTTGGGTTTCCTCGATCTATATTGATCGAGAGATACGGGCGACCCTCGCCGAAGGCGTCCCCTTGGTCGGTGCAGATCACGCGGCTGCCGTTGGGTTTACCGGCTCCGGAGTGAGCGTGGCTGTTCTTGACTCGGGAATTGATACCGATCATCCCGATCTCCTCGACGATATCGTTGAGGAGCAGTGTTGGTGCAGCGGAGGGGCCGGTCCCGTGGTCGGCTGTTGTCCGAATGGCGCCGAGACGATGAGTGGCACGGGGGCCGCAGAAGATGGCAATGGTCATGGCACGAGCGTCAGCGGCATTCTCACGTCGGGCGGAGTGGTTTCTGCTTCTGGAGTCGCCCCGGACACAGGGATCGTCGCCATCAAGGTTCTGGATGACTCCGGAGGCGGTAGTTTCTCCGACGTGGATAGCGCGCTCGACTGGTTGATTACCAATCATGCGGTCAACAACGTGCGCGTCGTTAACCTGAGCCTGGGGGACGGCGCCGAATACGCGGACCCCCTCACCTTTCCCTGCACCGGGTCGATTACGACCAATGCGATCAACGATCTTGTGGACGCCGGTATCGCGGTTGTCGTGGCTTCGGGAAATGATGGATACGACGGAGGCGTTTCGTTTCCGGCCTGTGTGCCAGCGGCAATCTCTGTGGGGGGGGTCTACGACGCCAATGTCGGTTCAATCTCTTGGTGCAGCGCCACCGGTTGCACCCCGGCACTCTGCGTTGACAGCACTACGGCTGCGGATCAGTTCGTTTGTCATACCAACAGCAGCGCCGATCTAGACATTCTGGCTCCGGACTGGCGAACGCGCGCTTCGAACCTTGGAGGCGGTGTGGTGAACTTCAGTGGGACTTCAGCGGCGGCACCCTACGTGAGTGGGCTCGCGGCTCTGCTGGTGGAGCAGGACCCCTCCCGAGAGCCGGCGGATTTGCTGGCCTTGATGACGGTTGACGCGCCCCTTGTCACGAATCCCGATAATGGCCTGAGCTTTCCCAGAGCGGACGTTTCAAGCGCCTTTCCCGAATGCGGAGATGGTGTTCTGGGCGCAGGTGAGGAATGCGATGACGGAAATATTTTGGCCGGGGACTGCTGCTCCAGCCTCTGCATATTCGAGCCGGCGGGGAACGTTTGCGACGACGCGGATGCGTGCACGGCGTCGGATCAATGCGATGCAGTGGGTCAGTGCAGTCAGTCGACCCCCGTTAACTGCGACGACGGCTTGTTCTGCAACGGATCCGAGAGTTGTGATGTGGCCCTGGGCTGCGAGGCGGGAACGTCGGTTTCCGTGGACGACGGGGTGGTGTGTACCGACGACAGCTGCGACGAGGTGGGGGACGTGGTGGTGAACAGTGCGAATGCGAGCCTCTGCGACGACGGCTTGTTCTGCAACGGATCCGAGAGCTGTGATGTGGCCCTGGGCTGCGAGGCGGGAACGTCGGTTTCCGTGGACGACGGGG
>CAWVXN010000010.1:0-17564 GCA_963933695.1 uncultured Myxococcales bacterium
TTCGCCTCGCCCCTTCAACCACCTCGCCCCTTCAACCCCCTCAACCCCTTCGCCCCTTCAACCCCTTCGCCCCTTCAACCCCTTCGCCCCTTCAACCCCTTGTCCCCCTCACCCCGAGCCGGCGATGAGGGATTCGGGGCAATGATGCTTGCCCGAATTCAAGAGCCGACACTGAACCGGGAAGTGGAGTTTCTGGCGGTGGTTTGAAGAAGCTATGGATTGTTTGATAGATTTATAGATCCCCTGCCGACGACCCAAAGTATCGCGCCTACGTGGAGCGTTCCTAGGGGCCGAGGTATGAAGTCAGGTTGGTGGTTTCCCGTAGGTCGGATGAAATCGTGGGCTTGGTAAATCCCACGAGGTCATCCGGGGTTCTCTTGAAAGCGCCCAGCTTGGCTACTGTGCGATTTCTCTCCATTCTGGCCAGGGACATAAGCGCGATGGGTTGAGGGCCATGGCAGACTTCGCCTTTGGCTGCTTTGCTCTCCATTGATTGGAAGCGAATGTCCAACGATTGGAAACGGAGCCAGTGAGAGGGCAGAATGATTCTTGAATCGGTGATCCTAGACGTCAGGGCCGGGGAAGAAGAAGCGTTTGAGCTTGCCTTTGCCGAAGCTCAGCGCATCGTTGCTTCGATGCCGGGGTATTGTTCGCATGAATTGCTTCGCTGCGTAGAAGCGAATTCAAGGTATTTGCTTCAGATTCGCTGGACCAGTCTCGAGGCGCATACCGAAGGTTTCCGAGGTTCGTCCGAGTACCCGCGTTGGAAAGATCTTCTGCATCACTTCTACGAAGTTTTCCCAACGGTCGAGCACTACTTTGGCGTGCTCGAAGGCAGTTGAATCAGTTCGGACTCTGGGGTGTTCCCAGGAATTTCTCCGTGCAAACAAGAGCAGGGCGAGTCCAGGTACGCCGGCCCAGTTTGCATGGACGTGTTGTCGGCGCATCGGTTTCGGGGAATACTCGTTCCGACCCGCGCGACGACTCAGGATGGCAACTCACCCAAGGAGAACAGCATGACGGAAACCACTCAATCGATTGAGTTGCCCGGATGGATCCAGGACCACGTGCGGCGCTATCTGGCCAGCGACGGGGAAGATGGCCACATGTGGGACGCGTCTTCGGCGGGCGGAGCTGGGGTTTTTCCCACACTTCTACTGACCACGGTCGGTCGCCAATCAGGCGAGCCGCGTCTTCTCCCGCTCATCTACGGGACCAGCGAGTCGGATCACGTGATCATTGCCTCCAAGGGAGGGTTTCCCCAGCACCCGGCCTGGTACCTGAACCTGGTGGCCGAGCCCAGCGTGGATTTGCAGGTGGGGTCCGAGAAATTCCGCGCCAGAGCGCGCACCGCCCAGGGCGAGGAGCGCACCCGCCTTTGGGACGCGATGGTTTCGGTCTATCCCCCATATGCGGAATACCAGGCCCGGGCCGGTCGAGAGATTCCGGTTGTGGTGCTGGAGCGGGTCGATCGTTAGTCGGGGCAAACCCGGCCCATCCATCCCTGGCCCTTTCCACGATCCCGGAGTCTTGGGCCCGGATCCAGGGTGCCCACCCCTGGCACACTGGGTCGGCAGTTTGCGATCCTTGCGCGGTCTTCGTTGCGATTAGATTTTTAGAGGAGTCCAGATTGGAGTTCTATCGCACCCCGGACAGTCGTTTCGACGCTATTCCCGAGTATCCCTTTGCCCCCCATTATCTCGACCTTCAAGCTGAGTCGGGTGTACCCCATGCCCCTCTTCGGCTCCATTACGTCGACGAGGGAGACTCCAGTGCGTCGCCCGTTCTGATGCTCCACGGCGAACCTACGTGGTCATTTCTTTATCGTAAGATGATCCCGGTAGTTGTTGCTGCTGGCCATCGGGCGATTGCTCCAGACCATATTGGTTTCGGAAAGTCGGATAAACCCATTGAAAGATCCGCCTATTCGTTCGAAGCCCATGTGGACTGGCTTCACGCATTCGTCCTGGCTTTGGACCTCCACGACATCACTCTAGTGGGTCAGGATTGGGGGGGGCCCATCGGGCTCGCGGTGTTGGCGCGCGAGCCCGATCGTTTTGCCCGGGTGGTGGCTTCCAACACGATTCTTCATACGGCGGACCCCGAGTTAGCCGGCCGCCTGGCTTGGGCAAATCACGGTACCGGGATACGCGAGGTTTGCCTTGCCGAGGAACTGCTGGATTGGATCACTTTTAGTCAGCGCTCCCCCGTGATGGAAGCGAGTTGGGCGGCGCAGGGCTCTACGGTGAAACCCCTCTCGCCCGAGGCGTTGAATGCCTATGATGCGCCGTTCCCCGAGGAGCGGGCCAAGGCGGGAATGCGGCAGTTTCCCATTTTGATTCCCCTCACGCGCAGCGATCCGGGTGCGGCCATCAACCGGGCCACCTGGCGAGCGCTGGAGTCGTTTCAAGGGCCTTTCCTGACGGTTTTCGGTGACTCCGATCCGGCCACCCAGGGTTGGCAGACAATCTTTCAAGAACGAGTTCCGGGCGCTGCCGACCAGCCTCATACGATTTTGGAGGGGGCGGGCCATTTTCTGCAGGAGGATGTCGGCGAAGAGTTGGCACTTCGAATCGTGGAGTGGATGGGCTGATTGCTCTCGGATTTCGCCGGGGTGAGCGGGCGCGCGTGAGCGCGGTAGTCTGAAGGGGCAGGTCAATGAGACTCGGGGGGGGTATGGAAAATTTGACGCCCGAAGAGATCGATGAACTTCATTCGGAGTTGTTGGAGCTGAACGAAGAACTGCAGCTGATTGTCGATGTTTCCGAGGCGGGGACTCGCCCGGTTGATCTTGACGAACCCATCGGCAGGCTCTCACGTATGGATGCCATTGCTCAGCAGAATATCAACCAGGCGAACCGGCGTTCGGCCCAGATCAGGATCCAGCGGATCCAGTCGGCGATTCAGCGGATCGCACACGACGAATACGGGGAGTGTCTCAGCTGTGGCGAGTTGGTCGGCTTTCAGCGGCTGAAGGTTCAGCCCGAAGCGCCCTTCTGTATTTCCTGCCAAAGCCAGCGCGAATCCGGGCGTCCGGTCTCCGTAGTGCGCCCATCGGGGAGCGGCTGATGTGCGGCTGGTTGCTTCCCCCTGAAGCCAGTGGGTGTTTCCCGGAATGAATCCAAGCGTGAAGCGCGCAGTTTTCATGGTGCCGGCGGCCATCGCCTTTGTCTATGCGGCGATTCTCGCTTTTGAGGGAATCTATATCGGCCTTATCGCGGATCCGGAATTTCTTGTCGGGTACGGTTTCGATTCCCAGTCACCCGAGTGGCGATTCCGATCCCAAGGCCACTTTTTCTGGTACGACGCCGCCGTTGCCACGGTCTTTGCCATGGTGGGCATGCTCTTGAGGCGCTTGCTGGCAGACTCAGTCACGCGGCCCTGAGCGGCCAGGGGTCTTCACCTAGAGCTCTTTCGCCCAGACCCTCTTTCGCCCAGACCCTCTGGGGCCTAGCCAGCATTTTCCGACCATTCTCTCAGCACGGCACGATCCTTCTCGTCGAGCTGCGCCGAGGGGTGGAGGGGGGTATAGAAGAAGGGAGGCATTTCACCTTCTTCAACTTCTTCCCAGACCTCTTCGATCATGTCTATCTGTTCGTCTTCGTCGTACTGGTTCCAAGTCGAGAAGTTCATGTGGTCCCGAGCTTCATCTATATCGTAGGCAACCAGCCAAGAGGCGGGGGCGATGTAGCCATACCAGGGCCAGTGGCTTTCGTTGGAGTGACAGTCGTAGCAGGCTCGCTCAAGGACCTCACGAACTTCCTCTGGCGCGGTGACTTCCAATTCCACGGGGGGGTTCTCCCGGTCGATTGGTACCAGCTGCAATACCAGGAAGGCGATACCGATTCCCGTCCACACTTTCTTCTGGGTGCTCATGGTCACTTATCTTAGAGAAGTCCAAAATTATTTTCCTCGTTAGCATGTAGGTTTCATGGCGTGGGCGTTGTCTGGGGAAGGCGTCATTCGGCGGGGGTATTGGCCAGCTGGCCTCCGGCCTTCATCCAACTCTTAAAGACGGCTTGTCCCTCGGCTGGGTTGTAGAGGTCCTCCTGGTAGGACCAGAGCCCGTCGCCCGCATACTCAAGGATGGTCACGCAGCCGAAGCGGTAGCTCGCGTCCCCGCCCGTGGGGTCCGGCAGGACTTGCCAGGGGTAGTAGACGACGCGGTGACCTGAGATGGCATGCCACGCCACGGGAAACTCCATCATTGGGACGGGCTGCATGACACGGAGAATGGTTTCGCGAATGGCCTCACGGCCGTGAGAGGTGCCCAGGTGGTGTTCGACCCAGACGCAGTCCTGGCTGTGCAGATTGGCCCAGGAGTTCCAATCCCCGCTGTCGCCCACTTCAACGAAGTGCCGCCAGGCCGACTCAATTTCCTCGTGCAAGTTTTCAGACAAATGCATGCCCCCCCCATGGGTTTAGGCCGATGCTAAGCATTTCACCAGCAGATAAGAGATAAGTCCAGACCCATATTCCTGCGGAACAAAGAAAGCGGGGTCTAAAACACCGTAAAATATGGTAGGGTTTTCCGATGCCCCCCAGGCAAAACCCTAGTCCCAAATTTGGTTCGAATTCAACGGCGCCCTCCAAATGCTTCGTGTGCTCTTGGTGCGGCGATCTGATGGATTCTCCTTTGGAGTCCAGTCCTATCAAGCGGCCCGAGCCCAGTGCCTCGCAAGGGCCTCTGTCCACTTCGTCCACACTGTCCACTTCGTCCACACTGTCCACTTCGTCTACACCCGCCTCACAGCTGGACGCCAAGAACTACGGTATTTGTCCGAGTTGCCTGACCCCGGCCCTCGGCCGGTTGGGTGCCAAGGACCCGGGCCCGAGTACAGCACGCCGGGTTCGCCGACCCGCGCAGATCGCGGTCGTCCCCGGGAACTGAAGTTCTCAGTGGCGGTTCGGTTGGGGCGATGGCCACGGCGCCGTGTTTGGCTTGTGTCTGAATCGGTAATCGGCTTCGTGCGCTGGGGACTCGTTCTCGGTTTTTCCGGATTTCTGGTTTCCTGCACGAGCGCGCCTCCCGGGAACTTGGCGGAAACGGTTGCGGGGCTTTCGACTTGTCCCCCATCGCCCAACTGTGTTTCCAGCGACGCGCAGCAAGGAGAGCACTTTGTCGAGCCCATTCGTTTCGAAGGCGATTCGGCGAAGGCATGGGCCGCGGTCCAGGCCGCGGTGAAGGCGATTCCGCGGACCCGAATCGTGCGCTTGGAGCCCGATTTTCTTCGCGCCGAGTCTCGCAGCGCGATCATGGGTTTTGTCGACGATCTGGAACTTCAGCTTCGCGTTTCCGAGAAAATCATCGCGGTTCGCTCGGCTTCCCGCGTGGGCTGGTCGGACATGGGTGTCAATCGCCGCCGTGTGGAGTCTCTCCGGGCGGCAATGCTGGTCGCGGGTTTCGGTCGCTGACCGGGTTGCCTGGATCAGCGCCGAGACCAGCTCGGACCAATTGTCCAACCACTTGCTGGGGCGGGCCGGTACCCGGCGGGGACAGGAATCGGATGGAGCAGTTACCTCTTTAGCAGGGAGTGGGCGTGGGGCCGTGATCGGGGCCAATCGCGGTATGCTCTTCGTCACGGAATGTTGGGAGGAAGGGAAATGATGAGTAACGGGTGTTCAAAACACTGGGCCTTCTTGTTGGTCTTGTTCTTGGCTTTGTTCCCGGTGGGCGCCACCGGTTCCGAACCCATGAGGCCGGGGAATCAGCTGGCGCCATTTTCACTGGAAGATCAGCACGGTCAGGAACATGAGTTGGGTTCGAGTATTTCCCTGATTCTCTTCACTCGCAACCGGGCGGGTGCCGCAGTGATGACCGAGTTCATGGAGGGGCGCGATGGCGAATTTCTTTCCGACAGGGGAATCGCCTATATCAACGACATCAGCGCGATGCCTTCTTTCGCCGCAAGCCTCTTTGCCTTGCCCAAAATGCGTCGTCGTCCCTACGATATCTTGCTCGATCGAAATACCGAAGCCACAGCAAGATTCCCCGATAAGGCTGGGTCGGCCACACTGATTTTTTTGAAAGAATTGGTAGTCCGAAATGTTGAATACGTGTCGGATGCCGAAGCCCTAGGCAAGCGGCTCGAGGCGATGCCGAAGAAGAGATAGTGAGGGCCGGACAGGGGCAGTCCCGTTCAGGCTTTGTCGTGCCAAGTCCCTGTATCAACCGCGAAACTCCTCGGAGAAGCGGGATATTTGATTTCCACGAGGGCCCTCGGGGTCACGCTGGCGGAGGCCATGCACCCAACAACCCGGGCGCAGGGGCGTGGTCTCGAGTCTGGACGGTTGGCTTGAGGACTGACTTCCCCATGCCGGGCGGCACCCGGCCCCTGACCGCTGGGTGAAGAAGATTTTGATTTTTTGGTAGGGTTGCCCCTGGGCTCGGAGACGGGCAGGATAGGTCGCGGCCGGATCGTCCACCCCAGGACGGAATATCGCGACGCTCGAACGCGACCCAGGCGGGAACCGATTCGGAAATACAAAAGGAGCTGGAACACAATGGCCGAAACGATGAAGGTTACTTTCGATCTCACCCAGGACGACCTTAAGTATTTTCGCCGGGTGATGAAGGAAGTTCGTGCAAAACACAGCAAATCCAGCGAAGGGGAGATCATCGGAGCCTGTCGTTTGCTCATCGAGGGCATCGGTCAGACAACCGCGCCGGACTTCGTTCAAGAGCGAGTGCAAAAGCTCGAAGTGCTGATCGACATGCTCGAAGATGCGGAGTGGGGATTGTCGGGGAGGGAACGCGATCGCGTGCTGCGCGGAATGGCGTACTTCGCCGAGCCCGATGACATTATTCCCGACAAGGTCCCGGTTCTTGGTTTTCTTGATGATGCCATCATGGTTCAGCTCGTGGTGGTGGAACTGGAACACGAAATTGAAGCCTATCGGGATTTTTGTGAATACCGGAATGCTCGCGCTGTCCGGGTTGGCAAAGGCAAGAAAGAAGATCCAGCGACTCGGGCAGAATGGGTCAATGCCCAGCTTGAGACACGCAGGCGGGCTCTGCATAGCCGGATGCGTCGGCGACGAGCGCGTCGGCGGAGTGGCGGGTCGGGGAGCAGTCCCCGCATCATGCTCTGGTAGCTCCAGGGTCTGCTCTGGTGAAGGTTCCGGGGCGGAGTGGGTTTTTACGTGTGCGTGTGTGCGTGTGTGTGTGTGCGTGTGGGTCGCGCGGAAGGACGCTCGGGTTCCTCTAGGCGAGAAGATGATCGAGCATGCGATCACCATCGAAGAGGAAATGCCCACAGACGGTCTGCCTGGCGAGCACCTTCGGGAGCCACAGGAGATCGTCCGCCCACATCTCGTCGTAGGGAATCGATCCCAGGGGTGTCCAAAGTGGGATCGCCTCATCGGTCTCCTGAGCCCGGCCCCGGTATCCATCTGCGGTGAAAACGTGGGCGTGAATCGAATAGCCGTCGAGGAACTGGAAGCGTAGCTCTCCCCTGGGTTCTGGATTCAGCGGGGTAATGCAAAGTTCCTCTTCCACCTCCCTCACCGCGCACTCCAAGAGGGTCTCGCCCTTTTCGAGGCGACCTCCGGGACCGCTGATTTTGCCCGCTCCCAGCCCGCGCTTCTTTCGAATTAGCAGCACTTCATTCCGCTGAACCACAAAGGTCAAGGTCGCGGTATCCACCGCTTGCCAATGGGCCCAGGGGATATCCGTGACTCGCCGGCATTCGGCGAGCCCGAGTGGGCGAGTCACGGCGCGGGCCAAGAAATTGGTTTGCGAACGCTTGCCGTTCGTGGCCGGGCACCCCAAACTGCTCGGGGACCGGTTCCCAGAAGCGGGCTGGTGGCAGGGGGGGCAACCACTTGTTCGATCGAAGGATCTGCGCGAGATCTTCCAGACGGTTTTTTTTCGGCCGGAGACTGGTGCCGTGGATTGCGCTGGGCCTCTTTCTCGGGATGGGCTGTTCCTCCCCCTCTCCGGCCCCCGAAGGTCCGACGACCGAGGTGGTGTATGTCCCCGTCCTTGAAGTCATCGATGCCTATTCGGATCAGCACCCCGTCGATTTCGAAAATCCCGAGTGGAAACTCCGAGTACCCCGGCCGCCGATCGTCAAGTTCGACCCATCCCGCCATTATTATTGGTATCTCCATACCACCGAGGGCGTGCTCAAGATCGAACTGAAACCTCAATGGGCCCCGCGTCGCGTTGCGGCCATCCTCTACCTGACACAACTGGGATTTTACGATGGACTCGTTTTTCATCGTATCATTCCGAAGTTCATGGTGCAGGGGGGTGATCCCCTGGGCACCGGCGGCGGCGGGCCGGGCTTCCTCTATCCCAGCGAGTTCCATCGCAAGGCGAGGCATTCCAAGCGGGGCATTGTGGCAATGGCCAATTCCGGTCCCCGCACCGAAGGCAGTCAGTTCTATATTATTCTCGATAAAGCGGACCACCTCGATGGCCGGCACACGGTTTTCGGCCAGGTTGTTGGTGGGCTGGGAACACTGCGTTTGCTCGAGAGTTATGGCTCCGAGTCCGGAAAACCGCGTAAGTCGGTAGCGATCAATCGTGCTGAGGTTCGGGAGGAATGAAGGATTATTGAAGGGTCGGCTCTCTGCCGACAGCTTTAGAATTTGCTTGTTTAATGCCGTCTATTCATCGCCGCTTTATGAGCACTAGTGTATGATCGAAGCTCCTTGGGGAGGGAAGAGGGAGAGATTGATGATTGATTCGGTCTTCTTGCTTCGATGCGTTGACTGCGATGGGACAGGTGACTTAAGCCGCCTCTGGATTCGGGCGTCTATCGACTTGGAGACGCGTCGCAGAGCTCAAATGCTTCATTATGTCGAGTGCCTGAATTGTGGCGCTCATATGAAGAGCCAGCATCGAGACCTCATGGAAGTCGTTGGCGACGATGAATGGAGCCGCTGCGTGGGCGATGACATCGACAGGGGCACCACGGACAGGGGTACTGCGCCGCCTCCGGAGATGCAGCGCCTCAACTAGGTGAACGACTGCCTGTGATGTGTAAAATTGGGCGGCGGCCAACCTACCGAGCCTACCCACACCGGACGCGGGGACCTCTCGGCCTCGGCGGGTACCGGTTCGTTGTCTGGCTGAGTGTTTTGGGGTCGGTCCGCCCAGGGCAGCAGGGTAATCATGAAGGCGCCTGAAACCTACTACTTCGATCACGCTGAGGGGGCCCTCAACCCAAGCCCCCCCTATTGCTCAGGCGAAGCCGGATTTGTCTGGATCAACGAAGTCGACGAAATCAGTTTCGACTGCCGGTTTGAAATCTCCAGTAATTCTCTTCACGCCCTGCAAGGTCATGGTGAAGTGAATCTCCTGAATACCCTGGACCTGATCGCGGGTCCCATCGGGGGGGGGAGGGAGGCTGCTGTGGCTCCGGGTGCCTCGGAAGAAGCTTCGCGGATCTTTTACGCCGCAGACGGGATGACCTACGGCGCGCAGCATGATCTGCGAGTGGTCGAGTGGAAAGAGGTTGACTATCGGATTGTCGTGGACAACCGGGAATACCAGCGGACGCTGTCGAGACTCCAGTTTCTGGCGACAACCGCTTCGAGGCAGGGACACGGAATAAGGCTCCGGCTCTAGCGCCGATCAGGCTGACTCTTTGGGGAGTATAGTTTTCGACGATGAGCATCCTGCAGCGAGTCAATCATTGGCGCCGAAGTCTGCGCCCAGTGGATCACCACGTTCCCCTGGGCAAGGCGCTTCGAGATCATCTGGACTCTGGAGTGGGTAGGACGGTCGATGTT
Source organism: uncultured Myxococcales bacterium (assembly GCA_963933695.1). Lineage (GTDB taxonomy): Bacteria > Myxococcota_A > UBA9160 > UBA9160 > UBA4427 > JAZXM01. The sequence continues at coordinate 9,742 of CAWVXN010000010.1, forward strand.
TCTCGTAGCGATGGTCTCTTCTACTCGATTGAGACCGAAGAATTCTTCTCGCTGAAAGGGCGCCTTCTCGATTTGGATGAGACCGCGCTTGCCGCCGCACGCGGCAGGATACTCGATGTGGGTGCTGGCGCGGGTCGGCACGCCCTTGCCCTTCAGGAACTGGGTTGTGAAGTTGTTGCCGTGGACATTTCGCCGCTCTGTGTGGAGGTGATGCGGGCGAGAGGAGTCAATCAAGCCCATGTGGCCGACGTTTTTAGCATTGGTGGGGAAAGAGATCTGGGCGGATTCGATACGGTTCTCTTCCTGATGCAGAGCATCGGTATAGCGGGGAGTCTTTTTGGTCTCGAGCAACTGCTTGACCTTCTTCGGCCGCTTGTCCGCCCCGGTGGGCAGTTGCTGTTGGATTCGAGTCCGCTGCTCCGGGTTCCCGGGGACTCATCTGATCTCTCCGAGGGGATTGATGTGTCCTTCGCGTATGAAGGGTACCGGGGCAAGAGCTTCAGCTGGCTCTATCTGGATGAGACAATGTTGGGAGAGGTTGCCATTCGCCGGGGCTGGAACATGGAAATTCTGGGCCGAACCTCGGCATCGGAGTACTTGGCTCGTCTTCGCCCAATGGTTGACTGACGGCGGGCTAGGTGAGGGAGCCGGGGGTGTAGGGCAGGCGTCCAAGGGGGATCGGTTTTGCGTGTCTGGATGCCAGCGGGCATTCGTTCAGGGATTGGAATGGTTGCGCCGACTGGCTCGTTCCACCACTTCATCCAGGGTCACCGTGTCCAGGGAAACGAGGACGAGGTCAGCCGAGTCCATGGATACGCTGCCGGTCACCCGGTCGGGCACAGAAATGCAGTAGAGGCCCGCGCCCTTGGCTGAGCGTATCCCTCCCGGAGAACTCTGCACCGCGATGCTCTCGTCGGGTCGGACGTCCAGGGCATCGCAGACCGAAACGTAGAGCGCCGGGTCGGGCATGGCCTTGTCGACGTCCTCCGCGCATCGAATCGCGTTGAAGCGTTCGCTCATCACGAGTCGGTCAAGAGAGTCTTCGGCTTTCTGCCGACTGGAATTCGAGGCGATTCCGAGCATCAGGCCGATTTCCGTCGCCCGCTCAATGAAATTCGTGATTCCGGGGAGAGGGTTCTCCTTGGCGAGAATCGCTGCCTTGCGCTGAGCAACTTGATGGCGGACCTGGGCCCGGTCCACGAGTTTACCGAGTTGTCTCTCAAGCCGATCGCAGGGGTCACTCTCGTCCTCCGCCGGAACGTCACCGTCGGCCAAGTCGCCTGTGCGCAATTGCGTTCCGTAGGCGAGGAAGGTTTCGTGCCAAGCCTGACGCTGGGCCGCGTCGCTGCCGACAGTGAGCCCATCTAAGTCGAAGACGAGGGCACGAATGGAAAGTTCTCCTCTCGAGATCTGCAACTCGCAAGTGCAATCAAATTCGAATTCACTCTAGCGCTCTCTTTCGTGGGCTGGCCAGGGAAGCTATCCGCTAGCCGCCCCCCTCCCCGGTGATCGTCGACGGCGATGAAGAAAAAAACGGAGAAATTCGGCCATTGGCTGCTGTTTCGATTCCTCTTAAATCGCCTACTCTCGTCGTGAACACCCACGGGAGGGTGCGCGATCTCAATTACGTTCATGCTGCTCATCGCTGTGCCAACGGTTTTGGCCATCTTCTTCACTACCACGCGCGGTCGCCGTTGGCTGAAAGCCATGGGTCTCTCGAGCTTTCGCCGAAGCCGAGTGCCCTCCGAGGATTTTGAATTCATGCTCGATGCCTGCGGAGGCGACCCCGGGGAGGTGTCGAAGCGCCTGGACGCCGAGCGAAATCGGTTTCCGGGGCTCGATGAAAGTCAGCTCTACCGCAAGGCGATCCGAACAGAAATCAAGTCTCGCACTGCGAAGCGGGGCGAGTTCCAGATGCCGTAACTCCACGACCGGATGAAGAAGAGGAGATGACGAAAATGCTTTTTGCACGGATACTGCTTTTGGTCAACGGGGCGGCCTTTGCGCTGTACGGGCTGGCGTGTGCCCTCTCTCCCACCCTTGTCTCCGACTACGCCGGGATGGTACTGCCCGGCGCCAGCGCACTGACCGAAGTGGTGGCCATGTACGGGGGACTGCAGGTAGGTGTTGGCATCCTCTTCCTTTACGCCGGACTGAGCCCAGAACGCACGCGCGGGGGGCTAGCCGTCATGGTTATCCTGATTGGTAGTCTCGCATTGGCGCGCACCTTCGGACTGCTGATGCACGGGACCTCAGCGTATAATCTCGGTGCTCTCGCCTACGAGAGCGTGAGCGCCCTTCTCGCCTTCATCGGGATGCGGCGGTTGAGTGCTCCAGAGGCAGGGGGCTGAGCGTGTTTTCGGACGTATCCCAAGGTACTTGTCCCGGATGTTTACCGTCGTGAGTGGATGGATTCGATACCCGAAGCTCGGGCGGGTTGTTGCCTGGATGCTCCTGGGCAGCGGGATGGCGTGTGGTCACCCACTGGGCACCATGAATGCCCAGGCGCGGGTCTCCGCCACGGCGGAGTGGCACGCGAGCAATGGCCCCCTTCTTGCCGAGTACCTGAAGACTCTCCCCGAGAACGCCGTTGGCCAGCCCCTCAATGGAATTCGCTTGTCGGGGGACAGCGAGAGCCCGCGTTGGCTTGAAGGGCAAGTCTATCGGGGCGTTCCGAGCGGGCTCCCGGAGGGTTTGGGGGTGCGGCTGGTGGACGATGGCCAGCGGGTTCTGGCCTTTGTCTGGCTCGAGGATGGGGCGCCTCCCTACGAACTCCAGGCCTGCGAGTCCGGGGAACAGAAGGGAATACGCGCGAGACTGGCCGGCGGCGGCGCCTACGCCTGGATGCATGTGCGCCCGGAGCATGGCGTGGTCTACACCGCGTGTCCGCCCGTAGAGTGGTTGCCCACCGAGGCGTCTTCGAGCCCAGTGGCTCCCCCGGCCCCCCTCTCGACTGAATTCAGGAGCTAGGGGTCCGCCCGGCGCGATCGCGAAGAATCTGGTCGGAAAACTCCATGAACGAAGAGAGCGTGCCCGCAGGCATACCCTCTCGGCGGGCCTGTTCCGCCAGCATGAGGAATTCGTTCTCAGCGCTCCCCCGCTCGGCCTCGAGAAAAATAACCCGATCGCGAATCTCGAAAAACGGTTCGCCTCTCGGGTAGCGCCGAATCCGAGCCTTGGTGAGGAGCTGTTGGGCGGTGGCCACGTTGTGCCATGCCCGCCGAACTCGCGCTTCGCCATTCTCCAGCAGGGCGACCACGGGAGTCCATCCCGGTCCTTCGATGGGAATTTGCTCTCCGGGTTCCATCCAGGTGGGGGGAGGCTGCGGCTTGGGGATGCGGGAGCCCAGATAAGGGTCGGCGTATACGCTACCCGCCAGAAACGCGACGACTAGGAACGAGTTCGCGGGGAGTGCGACGCCTCGGCAGGCGAGTGTGCGGCGGTTTTTTCGGGCCCGGGGGATCAGGGGCATGGCTGGAATCTCCTGTGTTCCGACTGGCTCCAAACAACGATCTCGTCTATCGACTTGGGCGACTCGGAGGCGAAGTATTCGGGACGGGGTCCCTTTGGGATTTTTTGTCCCATCGTCAGTGATCGGGGGCGGGTTCTCGACCCCTGACACGGTCTCACTTCGGGTTCGAAAAAAGGAGATGCGACGAATCCATGGCGGTCCCCCTCGATCCAAGCGAGCGATTCGTTCGGCCTGCTCCCCTCCCTCGGCAGATTGTAGGGGTCTGGTTCCTGGCCTGCTTTTTTTTGATTGCATGCGACCCATACGCGGACACTCGGGCGGAGTTGGGGGAGGCCGATGCAAAGCGCTTCGATCGCGGACTTCGCGCGGCCACGCCCTGCTGGTCCTGCCACGACCCAAGGGGTGATGCCTTCAAGATCGGCCCACCCCTTTCCACTCTTTTCGGTCGCAAAGCCGGATCCGTCAAGGGATTTCCCTATTCGGCCGCGATGCTGGACTCGCCCGTGGTGTGGAACGCGGGCAGTCTCGATCGATTTCTTGAAAACCCCCAGGCCGTTGTACCGTATAACCGTATGCTTTCCGCTCCGGTTGCTGATCCGAGACTTCGAGCTGATCTGATTTTCTTTTTCAGTGTTCGCGATCGGCATTCTGAACGAATTTTGTCTCGGTGATCCAGCGCAGAAACAAACCTTTGCCCCGCGGGACACGTGTATGGGCCCGGATTCGGGCTATACAACGGGGCTGCCAAAGCGGGCCGTGGCTAGCGCTTCGCTATGGATCCGGTTTCTCGACATGAGTCGAGTCCGTCTGGCTACGGTAAGATCCGCTTCGCCCGAGCGCGGGTGTTCGCAACCCGCACGGCCAGCGAGGTCGGCGCAGCAATTCGAGTCATGAGGGGGGAACGATGGGCAAGATAAAAATCGCAATTGTGGGCGTGGGTAACTGTGCCAGCTCGTTGATCCAGGGCATACACTACTACTCGGACAAGGGCCCGGATCAGGCAATTGGGCTGATGAATTGGGACCTCGGCGGCTATGTCCCCTCGGACCTTGAGGTGGTGGCGGCGTTTGACGTGGACTTGCGAAAGGTCGGGAAGGATATTTCCGAGGCGATTTTTGAAGCCCCCAACTGCACTACGGAGTTCTGTCCGAATGTTCCCAAGGCGGGTGTCCACGTCAGTATGGGATGTGTTCTGGACGGCGTAGCAGGCCATATGGCCGACTACGCAGCGGAAAGAAGTTTTCTGCCCTCGGATGAGGACGAACCCACCCAGGGCGAAATCGTCGAGAAGCTCCGCGAGACGGGAACAGAGGTCCTGATCAACTACCTGCCGGTGGGCTCCGAGCAGGCCGCGCGTTTCTACGCCGAGTGCGCCCTGGAGGCAGGGGTCAGCCTCGTCAATTGCATTCCCGTGTTCATCGTGAGCGACCCGGCCTTTGCCGAACGCTTCGCGGCCAAGGGCCTCCCGATTGTCGGCGACGATATCAAGGCCCAGCTCGGTGCCACGATTACTCACCGAACGCTGACCGATCTCTTCGCCAAGCGAGGCGTCAAGCTGGAGCGCACCTATCAGCTGAATACGGGCGGCAACACCGACTTCCTGAATATGCTCAACCACGACCGCCTGGCGAGTAAGAAGAAGTCCAAGACCGAGGCCGTCCAATCGGTGGCCGCCACCCGAATGGACCCGGACAACATCCATGTTGGCCCGAGCGACTATGTGCCGTGGCAAAATGACAACAAGGTCTGCTTCATCCGTATGGAGGGCAAACTTTTCGGAGACGTGCCCATGAATCTCGAAATGCGGCTATCGGTGGAGGATTCGCCGAATTCTGCTGGGGTCTCCATCGACGCGATTCGCTGCGCCAAAGTGGCCTTGGACCGCGGAATCGGGGGCATTCTCCACTCGCCCTCCTCGTATTTCATGAAGCACCCGCCAATCCAAGTCACCGACGACGAGGCCCATCGGAATATGCAGGAGTTCATCGCCGGGACCCGGGACAACTAATTCCTCGTATCGGTTTCCCTGCTCTCACCGACTCTCACCGACCCCGGCCAACTCTCACCGATCCCCGCCAACTCTCCCTACCCAACCCAACCCAACCCTCACCCACAGGGGGCAGCCAGAGACCGGTGTCGGCTTCTGGGTTGGTCCGTTGTGGTGCTTTGAGCGTGGCGCGGGGTTCCCCAAAAACGCGAGACGCCATTCGAGCCCTCAGCAGAGGGGCGCGGACTGGATTCGGAATTCTGTGGATCCCTCGTCTGCGTCAGCCCGGGGAGGGTTGAGGTCGACGTGGACGTCAGTGACTTGGGCCCCGGGCGGGCCGCGACGGACAAAATCCAAGGCCCGGTGAACGGCCTCCTCCTCACCCGAAAAAAGTGCCTCGACGCGCCCGTCGGACAGGTTGCGCACAAACCCGGAGAGGCCCAGCGCCTCGGCGCAGCGGCGTGTGGACTCGCGGAAGAAAACGCCCTGAACTCGACCGCTGACGAGAACATGGGCTCTAAACTGCACCATGGGAACTCCTTGTTTCGCGCAGTATTCGCGAGGCAAATGATTTTTTCAATCGTCCTGCTTGACGCGACGGTTCGATACGGAGAATGTCTAAGGGCAGGCGTCGTGGCGGGAAATTTCGCGCCGGGCTGAACTTGTGTCGCACGGCGGCGAAGGAACGAGGCTTCCTGGAAATGGCCCACCCCACCCTGATGGTTGCTCTGGCCCTGGCCGCGGGGGTTTTGTCCCAATCGGCGGCCCGCCACATGCGCGTGCCCGGGATCGTCTTGCTGCTCGCCGTGGGGATTGGGCTGGGGCCCGATGGGCTCGGCTGGGTGCGGCCCGGTGAGTTGGGGGGTGGACTCTACGCGTTGGTGGACCTCGCGGTGGCCGTGATTCTCTTTGAGGGCGGGCTGAATCTTGAAATTTCCCGGCTTCGCCGGGAGCAGGCGGCGATTCGGCGGTTGGTGACTTGGGGTGCTGCCATCACCCTGATCGGCGGCACCCTGGCCGCGCGTGGCCTACTGGGCTGGAGTTGGGAACTCGCGCTGCTCTTCGGCAGTCTGGTGGTGGTGACGGGCCCCACCGTGGTGGGGCCGCTGGTGGCCGAATTGCGGCTCCGGCATAGAGTCGCGACGGTGCTCGAAGCCGAGGGGGTCCTGATTGATCCCATCGGGGCGCTTCTCGCGGTCCTGGTCCTCGAGATCACGATCTCTCCGGGTATGGATACCGTCGCGGCAGGCGGACTCGGTCTTCTTCTCCGCTTGGCATTTGGGGCAGGTGCGGGGGTCGTGGCGGGTTTTCTGCTGGCGCGCTTGCTAGCGGTGCGGCGTTTGGTCCCAGAGGGTCATGAGAATATTCTGGTGCTCGCCATGGTGCTGCTGCTCTTCCAAGCGTGCGACGCCTGGGTGGCCCAGAGTGGCATCATGGCGGTCACGGTGGCGGGCGTTGTTGTGGGCAACCTACGGACCCCGGTGGACCGGGACCTGCGGGAGTTCAAGGACCAGATGAGCGTTCTTCTGATCGGTCTACTCTTCGTCATGCTGGCCGCCGGTGTGCGATTCGAAGAGGTGCGGGCCCTGGGTGTTGGCGGACTTCTCGTGGTGGCGGCTCTAATCTTCGTGGTTCGGCCGGTGCAGGTATTTCTGACGACCCGAGGCTCGGACCTCTCGCTTCGCGAGCGCGGATTCATCGCCTGGGTGGCTCCACGCGGGATCGTTGCCGCCGCCATTGCGTCCATCGTGGCGCGCTCCCTTGAGGCGGCGGGAATGGAGGGCGGCGTCGAATTGCGGGCGCTGGTCTTTTTGACGATAGCCTGCACGGTGGTGGTGGCGGGTCTGAGCGCGGGGTGGGTAGGAAACTGGCTCGGAGTCCGCTTGCCCGGCCGGGACGGCGTGGCGATTCTGGGAGCGGGTTCCCTGGGAGTTGCCCTCGGCGAGGTGCTCCGTGCAGCGGGGCGGCCTGTCACTTTCCTCGATTCGAACCCGCACAAGAGTAGACGCGTGGAAGAACTGGGGTTCCCCATAGTCTTCGGCAATGCCCTTCAGGAGCGAATCCTTCAGCGTGCGGGCTTCGAAACGGTGGAGACCGCGGTCGCCCTGACGGGGAACAAGACCCTCAACGGAGTCTTCGTGAATCGGGCGAAAGAGAATTTTGGCGTTCCTATTGGGTTGGTGGCGGCGACCGAAATAGACGGCGGGCTGGTGGCGGAACTCGTTGAGCGTCAGCACGGAGACGTTGTCTTCGACGGGCACCACGACATCGAGCGTTGGGACCCGCGTTGGCGAAGTGGAGATGTCGAAGTGATCCGCTGCGAATACCGGCCGCCCCAGGCGACTGAATCGGCCGAGGGGATCG
>CAWVXN010000011.1:0-17526 GCA_963933695.1 uncultured Myxococcales bacterium
GCCCATAAGCAATTCCGCGCGGCCCATCTGACCCGTCCCCACCAGTCCGACTAACCCCACGAGGCTTCCCACCACGAAAAATGGAGCCAGGGTGCCGCGCATTCGGGCGGGAGACACGTGCTGGTGGATGAGTGCCAGAGCGGGTCCGGGGATGGCAGAAGTTGTGCCCATGAAGCCCGCCAGAATCCCGCCAAACAGAAAGCTCTTCTTGTCCGGCCGCAATCGAAGACCGGAAATCGAAAGTCCGGCCCCCAAGAGTACCGCCCCGGCGACGATGCGAGACAGGATGCGCACGTCACTGAAGCCCAAAACGATCAGCGCGAGGACGATTCCGCCCAGCTGTCCTGCCAGGGGAACTCCGATCGAGCTGTAGTCGACCGACCTCCGTTCACGCCACCCCAACAGCACCATGAAGGGCAGCCCAGCGAGAATCAGGGGACCCGGCACGAAACGGGGGTCCAGCAGGACCAGAACGGGCGCTGCGATCAAGGCAAGGCCGAAACCGATGGTTCCCTGGAGAATCGCTCCCAGGGTGACCACCACTGCCGCAAGCACCATCTCGCCAGCAGTCAAATCCATGGATCCGCGCTACTCCGGCGTCACATAGGAAGCGGTGATTCCCCCATCGACGAGGAAGGTTGTCCCCGTCACGTAGGCCGACGCGTCCGAAGCGAGGAATAGAACAGCACTCGCGATTTCCTCAGGCTCGGCCAGACGGCCCATGGGAATATGGACCAGTCGCCTTGCCTTCACTTCAGGATCCGACAAAAATTCTTCCAGCAAGGGCGTCCGGACTGGGCCCGGGCAGAGAGCGTTGGCCCGGATACCTTGCCTCGCATATTCCACCGCGATTTCGCGAGTCATGGCCAGAACACCGCCCTTGCTCGCCGTATAGGCGATCTGTGAAGTCGCGGCCCCCATCACGGCGACGAAGGAAGCCGTATTGATGATCGAACCACCACCGCTTTCGAGCATCGCGGGAATTCCGTACTTGCAGCCGAGAAAAACACCCTTGAGATTGACATCGATCACCCACTCCCAAATATCCAGAGGTGTATCGACCGGGGAGCCATCGCCGTCGGGGAAGATCCCCGCATTATTAAAGAGGACATGAATCCCACCGTTCCGGCTGCACGCCGTCTCCACGGCCGAACTCATCTGGGAATCGTCCGAGACATCGGCAACGACCAGAGAAGCCGAGCCACCCTCCCCCACGATAGCCGCAACCGTTTCCTGGCCGGCCTGCTCGTCACGCTCGCAAACCACGATTCGGGCGCCAGACTCCGCCATTAGAATCGCACTCTGACGCCCAATTCCACTGCCGGCGCCCGTAATGAATGCCGTCTTTCCATCCAGCGATTGCAATGACCTTCCTCCCCGGGACCGGCTCCCAGTCTCGATATTCAAGGCACTATATTTAAGGCGCGATATTCAAGGCACGGGGGCCCGTGAAATACTGTTCAGGAATCCGCGCCCCTAGATCCGTTCAAAGAATCGGGCACGCTCGAAGTCCGTGACCACCCTCTGGTATTCGGCAAGTTCGGCTCGGGCAAAGCACACCAGGTGCTCGACAACTTCTTCGCCAAAAGCGCCCCGCACGAAATCGCTGGTTTCGAAAACTTCCACAGCTTCGGCCAACGTGTGGGGGACTCGGGGCAAATCCTTCGCCGCGTAGCCGTTCCCTTCAAAGAGCGGGCCGGGATCGGTCTTTCTCTGCACTCCATCGAGCGCCGCAGCAAGCATTCCGGCGTAGACGAGGTAGGGATTCGCATCGCCGCCCGGAATTCGACACTCCACTCGCAAGCCCGGCCCATGCCCCACTACTCGAAAGCCCACTGTACGATTGTCATAGCTCCAGGCGATTCGAGTAGGCGCGAACGTATCATCCACGTAGCGTTTGTAGGAATTTACGTTGGGTGCGAAGAGCATCGAAAGTTCCCGGGCATGATCAAGCAAGCCGCCAACCGCATGACGGAACGTCTCGGTCGGGCGAGCTTCGCTGCCCGGAAACGCTTCCCCGTCTCCCGAGAAGAGGGATGCCCCATCCTCATCGGTAAAGCTCATATGAACGTGAAGGCTGTTGCCAGCACTTTCGGTATGCCACTTGGCCATAAAGCTGATAGACGCGCCCTGCTGGGCGGCAATTTCCTTGGCGGCCAGCTTGTAAATGACATGACGGTCGGCCATCTCAACGCCTTGGGCATAGCGGAGGTTTATTTCATGCTGCCCGGCGCTTGCCTCTCCCTTACTGAACTCAACAGGAACACCCGAGGCATCAACCAACCGACGAATCGCCCCGATGATAGGTTCCGCAAAGCCCCCGGAGAGCACGTGGTAGTCCTCGTTGTAAGACTGGCTCAATTCGAGGTCGTGATAGTTTTTCTCCCTCGCGCCAGCGTACGTGTCCTTGAAAAGAAAGAACTCAAGCTCACTGGCAAAGTGGGGGACAATTCCACTTGCGGCGGCCTTTTCAAGCTGGCGCTTCAGGATATTCCGGGGTGCAACCGAAATCGGTACGTCACGCTCCTCTTCCAAGGCATCGCAGACAACGATCGCGGTGCGGTCCAGCCAAGCGGCCTCCCGGAGGGTCGTCCAATCGGGAATCGCGCGAAGATCCCCGTAGCCGGTCTCCCAGCTGGTAAACGCATAACCCGCAGTGGGTTCCATCTCGATATCGCTGGCAAGCAAGTAATCACATGCGTGCATGCCTCCACCGGCGACTTCTTCGAGTAAGTAGCGGCCAACGATCCGCTTGCCCATCAGGCTGCCATACATATCGGGAAAGACCGTCAAAACAGTCTCGATGCTTCCGTCGGCGACTTTACGCCGGAGCGTATCTAGGTCGAGCCTTCCGATATCGTTCATTACATCCTTCCGCGAATGAGAGAGCCCCTCGGCCGAGCGGAGGAGCCGAATCCGTCAAGTAGTTTCGGGTTCGTCTTCAATTTCCCGGAAGAGCGAAAGCTGGGGAGCTTCGGCATCCACTTCCACCGGAATCGGGTACTCGCCCGAAAAACAACCGTCACAGATGCCTCTTTTGAGTTCGTGTTTTCCGGCATTCCGAAGACCCTCCAGGGTGAGGTAGCCCAGCGAGTCAGCCCCAATGATCTCCCGGATCTCCTCCGGAGTATGCTGGGCAGCGATCAACTCTTCCTCTGTGGGTGTATCGATCCCGTAATGACAGGGGCCCACTGAAGGGGGCGAGGAAATCCGAACATGCACTTCCCGAGCGCCCGCCATGCGCAACATCGCAACAATTTTTACCAAGGTTGTGCCCCGAACAATCGAGTCGTCCACCAGCACAATTCGCTTCCCTTCCAGGAAGCTACGAATCGCATTGTGCTTGACCTTCACTCCGAAATCACGAATGGACTGGGCGGGCTCGATGAAGGTTCGGCGCACATAGTGATTACGAATCAGCGCCGTCTCATAGGGAATTCCTTCTTCCTCGGCATAGCCCAGCGCAGCCGCAGTCCCCGAATCCAGTACCGGCACCACCATGTCCGCAGCGACTGGATACTCTCGCGCCAGCCTCCGACCCAACTCCTTCCGAAACGCGTACACGTTCTGGTTCATGATATTGGAGTCTGGCCGAGCAAAATAAATAAACTCGAAAATACAAAAGCGTTCGCTCGCAGCTCGCGCCATGGGTCGAAGGCTTCGTAGCCGACCCCGACGAATAACCACCACCTCGCCCGGTTCGATATCACGTTCGAACTTCGCCCCAATCAGATCGAGCGCGCATGTCTCGCTTGCAAGGACCCAGGCGCCGTCCAGACGCCCCAGGCTGAGGGGACGAAAGCCACTCGGATCTCGAGCACCGATCAGTGCGTCATCCGTGAGCAGCAGTATGCTGAACGCACCCTTGACCCGGGAAACGGCATCGATGAAACGATCCTCAATGGAATGTTCGCGGGATCGGGCCAAAAGGTGCAGGATGGCCTCACTGTCCGAGGTTGATCCAAAGATCGCACCCCGGCCTTCCAATTCCTTCCGGATGGCCACCGCGTTGACCAGATTGCCATTGTGCGCGATAGACACCGGTCCGCCATCTGTATTGGCACAGATTGGCTGGGCGTTACGCAAAAGGCTCTCCCCAGCCGTCGAATAGCGGACGTGCCCAATCGCATGGCGGCCCTTCAGTCGGCTGAGGGTCTTGGCGCCGAAAGTATCCGCCACCAACCCCATGGCTCGATGCGCCATGTGCTCCCGGCCATTGGAAGCAACGATCCCGCAGCTCTCCTGACCACGATGCTGGAGCGCGTAGAGCCCGAGGTAGGTGATGTGCGCGGCCTCATCGTGACCGTGAATCCCGAAGACCCCGCACTCGTCGTGAAAATGGTCTTCCTCCCTCTCCCGGGCGAGCGCGCTCTCAGCCTCCTTGGAGATCGGCAGATTGAACCGCACCTCTCCTTCCGACTCGCTCACAGCAAGCCTCCCTCCGGACTGGAAAGAGTAAAGAACGTGGGGCGGATCCATGGCGGATCCGCCCAGGCGTAGGATGAAAAAACTGCCAGCAAGTGGGCCTCAGTGGGGGTCAGAATCGGGACGGGATCCGGCGGGCGCGCCGGAAAACAGAAAGGCCGATTGTATCCAAGCGCCCGGCCTTCTCGCCACCTTGGCTTCTGCCAGTCGACGAGGGACTCCCGCTCACCCAGGCCTCCCCTCCCGGGCGGACCTCAAGGGAGAGGACGGCGGGAATCGCGTGGTCGGGCCCAGCAGCCTCTCCCTTGGCCTGACGTGCCGAATCCTTCAGCCCTTGCCGAAATGTCCCGTGCGGGCTTAAATCCGTGGTCCGCCCCTGGGCGGTACCATGCCCATCCAACCAGCCCCTGCTTCGGAGGATATACCCCTGGCTCTCGACGACCGACAGCTCCTTGAACTCTGCGACCACACCTTGAACCGCACGGATTTCACCCACCTTGGAACTAAATTCGAAGGGAAAGTCCGAGACAGCTACGTCAAGGACGACCGGCGAACCATCGTGGTTTCCGATCGTGTGAGCGCTTTCGATGTCGTGCTGGGCACGGTCCCCTTGAAGGGACAGATTCTCAACCAGATGGCCGCTTTCTGGTTCCAGAAACTCAGCGACCTCGCCCCCAACCACCTAATCGACGTTCCCGACCCCAGTGTCTCGATCGTCCAAGAGTGTCGCCTGCTTCCCGTGGAATTCGTTTGCCGAGGTTATCTCACCGGCTCGACGAGTACCTCGATCTGGACCGCCTACGAACGCGGCGATCGCAGCTACTGTGGGCACCAACTGCCCGATGGACTGCGCCGTCACGAGCGACTCCCGGAGCCCCTGCTCACCCCAACCACCAAGGCCGAGATGGGCGCCCACGACGAAGTCACCTCCCGGGACGAAATCATCGCGAGCGGGCCATGAGCGAGGAACTCTACGCAAAGGCCGAGAAGCTCACCGCATTCCTCTTTCAAGCCGGGACCCACTTCGCCAAAGAACGCGGGCTGATTCTGGTGGACACCAAATACGAGCTTGGACTCGACAAAAGCGGCGAACTCGTGGTCATCGACGAAATCCATACGCCGGACTCCTCGCGCTATTGGTATTCCCATGGCTACGATTCGGCCATGTCCGAAGGCCAAAACCCCGATGCCATCGACAAGGAATATATCCGGCTCTGGCTCGGGGAACGCGGATACAAGGGAGAAGGCGAGCCCCCGGAACTGACCAACGAGGTGCGCTGCGAGGCGGCTCGCCGCTATGTGCGCGCCTTCGAGCAGGTCAGCGGGCTAGCTTTCAACCCGGACGTCTCCGAGCCGATCGCGCGAATTCAGGCCAACCTCGGAATCTAATTCCGCCGCCCTGCCGGCGCGCCCCTTCGGGCGCGGGCGGGGCACCGGCTCGGTCCATAAGCGCTTGTTTACAAGCGCCTGTTTACAAGCGCTTTGTCACAAGTGCTCTGTCACAAGCGCTCTGTTCACAAGTGCTCTGGCGTTCCTCGCTCAGTATAGACGCAACCAGACGTAGCCCAGCATCATGTAGTACATCGCCGGGAAGGCCAGGAGCGGCGCGTCGATTCGGTCCAATACGCCCCCCATGCCGGGGAGAAGAGCGCCGGTATCCTTGACTTTGGCGTCGCGCTTGAGCAGCGACTCGACCAAGTCGCCGATAATACCGACGACACAGAGCACGGGGCCAAATCCCAGGGCCATGCCCCAGGAAAGTACCTCGGAGAGTTCGGGCCAGAAGAAGTCAAAGCACGCCTTGGTGGCGAGCCCCGTCGCAGTCCCGAGGACAATGCCCCCCAGTGCGCCCTCGATGCTCTTGTTGGGGCTGATCTCTGGGGCCAGCTTGCGGCGGCCCCAAGAACGGCCCGCAAAATAGGCGCCGGCATCGCAAAGAACCACCACGGCCAAGCAATAGATCGTCAAGAAAATGCCCGATTCCGGAACCAGCCCGATGGACGACAGGGACTCCCCGCCCGAGTTAGCTTCGGCCGAGCGATAGAAAAACCTCAGGAGCACAGCGTGGGATAGCAACCACGCGACATAGAAGACTCCAAAAAAAGTTCCGGATATGCTCGCCAGGGCTTCCTGGATCCGAGCCTTTCCGAGCTGCGCCACCATCAGAACCAACAGCGAGGCCGTCATCAGCAGCATCGCGTAATACTCGCTGCCGAACCAAGCGACTCCGATGACCGCCGCACCGAAGCCCAGGCCAGCCCCTGTAAGCGGACGGGCCCCCTTGCCTTCAATCAACTGATAGAACTCGCGCTGGGCAAGCAAGCCGAAGGCCAGAACGGTGGCCAGGTAGGGGTAACCGCCGATCACAATAATGTAGAGCACGGCTGGAATCAGAACAGAAGCGGTCAACAACCGCGAGGCGAGGTCACCCAAGGCCCTGGGTGGCGCACGGTCGGGAAGAGGCGTAGAGGGCCGGGGATGAATCGCTTCCCCACCTTCGGTCACGCCTGCCCGTTCATCGCCCACTTCATCAGTCACGCGAGGAGCATACAACATACGGACCACAAACTCGGCCACGCCCCTCGCCGCTGAACTGACCGATCGAACTAACGGCCGGTGTGGCCGAAACCACCTTCCCCGCGCCGAGTCGAGGCCAATTCGTCGACTTCCGTCCAGACCACCCGACTCACCGGCGCAACCACGAGCTGAGCAATTCGCTCGCCCCGCTTCACCGTATAAGCGGATTCGCCGAGATTCATCACGATGACCTTGATCTCGCCCCGGTAATCGGAATCGATTGTCCCGGGAGAATTGGGCAGCGTGATCCCATGGCGTAGGGCCAACCCACTACGGGGCCGGACCTGCGCCTCATAGCCCTCCGGAAGTTCGATCGCGAACCCCGAAGGCACGAGCACCCGTTCGCCAGGCTGGATCACAAGATCCGCGGAAACAGCGGCTCTCAGGTCGACGCCTGCGGAGCCCGCCGTAGCGGGCTCCGGAGGCGAAAGACCTTCTCCACTGGATTGCCGGAGAAGCCGGACCTGAACGGTCTGACTCATGCCGATGCCGTTACTCGGCCTCAGCCGCAGCGTCGGCCAGCGCTTCCTTGCGAGAAAGACGAATCCGACCGGCCGGATCGATATCGATGCACTTGGCCAGAACCTCGTCTCCTTCGGAAACCACGTCGGTCACGTTGTCGACGCGTCCTTCGGCGAGATGACTGATGTGAATCAATCCATCCGTCCCCGGGAAGATTTCCGCGAATGCACCGAAGTCCACCACGCGCTTGACCTTGGCGAGATAGACCCGCCCGATCTCCGCTTCCTGGGTCAGTTCCTGAACCATGGCCAGAGCCTGTTCCACCGCGGCCGCATCGGGACCGAAAACCGCTACGCGGCCCGAATCTTCCACATCGATCTTCGCACCGGTGGTTTCCTGAATGGCGCGAATCACTTTGCCCCCAGGGCCAATGATGTCCCGAATCCGGTCGGGCTTGATGAGCAGCACTTCGAGTCGAGGTGCAAACTCGTGCAGCTCTGTTCGAGGCAGCAGACCTCCAAGTTCGGATTGGGTCTCCTTGTTCATGCAATCCAGGATATGCAGGCGACCCTCCCGGGCCTGGGCAAGAGCCGTTTCCAGAATGGCCCAGTCGATCTGGGTCACCTTGATGTCCATCTGCAGGGCGGTGATGCCCTGATCGGTTCCGGCCACCTTGAAATCCATATCGCCCAGGTGATCCTCATCGCCCAGGATGTCCGACAGGATCACCGTTCGCTCGCCGTCGGTGATCAATCCCATGGCAATACCCGCGACGGGCGCCTTGAGGGGCACACCCGCGTCCAGCATGGCCAGGGTCGAACCGCAGACCGCCGCCATGGAGGATGACCCGTTGGATTCGAGAGTTTCACTTACGATTCGAATCGTATAGGGGAAGTCCTCATGGCTGGGCAGAATCGGAGTCACCGCTCGCTCGGCCAGAGTTCCATGGCCAACCTCTCGACGACCGGGGCCGCGCAAGGGGCGCGCCTCCCCGACCGAGAAGGGCGGGAAGTTGTAATGAAGCATGAAGGTCTTCTTGAAGCGCCCCGACATCCCGTCGATGGTCTGCTCGTCGAAGCCACTTCCCAGGGTGCAGTTCACCATGGCTTGGGTTTCGCCTCGGGTAAAGAGCGCCACACCATGGGGACGCGGCACTGCCCGCACCTCGCAGGCGATGGATCGGATCTCGGTGTTCTTGCGGCCGTCGATCCGCTCGCCGGTGCTCAGCACCCGCTCGCGCATGAGATTGCCACCGAGGTCATGAAGAATATCCTTGACACTGGACCGGAGATTCCCGAGTCCCGCTCGGCGATCTTCCCAGCCACCCAAGGTGTCGATGCTCACCTTCTCGTTCACGTAGTTCTCAAGGTATCCCTCAAGAACTTCCTTCTCGACGATCTTCACCGCCGAGCTTCGCTCAAATTTTCCCTGAACCTGAAAGGCCTCGGACAGGCGCTGCTCGGCTTTGCCCTTGATCTCTGCCTCGAGGGCCGAGGTATCCGCGGGAAGCTTCGGAACAATCTTTTCCTTACCCACCTGCTTCTTGAGGTCTTCAATGGTCCCGATAATCTCGAGAATTTTCTCATGGGCGTGCTTCAGAGCACCGAGCATTTCGGCCTCGGGGATCTGCTGGCCGCCGCCTTCCACCATCACCACCGATCCTCGGGTACCGGCCACCACCAGCTCAAGATCAGCTTCTGCCAGATCGTCGGGCCGGGGGTTGATCAGGAACTCTCCCGCCACCCTCGCGATGCGAACGGCACCAATGGGTCCCAGGAAGGGAAGGTCCGAAATTGCCAGGGCCGCTGAGGCGCCCACAAAGGCGCACATATCGGCGGGCTCGCCGGGATCCGCCGAAAGAACCGTGGCGGTTACCTGGGTATCGTCGTTGTAACCCTCGGCAAAGAGCGGACGAATCGATCGATCGATGAAGCGCGAAGTCAGCACCTCACGATCCGAAAGCCGACCCTCGCGCTTGAAGAAGCCACCGGGAATCTTGCCCGCTGCTGCGAATTTTTCGACGAAATCCACCGTCAGGGGGAAGAAATCGATCCCCGGGCGGGGCTTGGAGTGCACCGCGGTCACGAGCACCGAAGTGGCCCCGTAACTCACGACGACAGAACCTGCGGCCTGCTTGGCCATCCGTCCCGTCTCTATTTTCATTTCTCGCCCGCCCACATCCATCGTGACGGTCGTCGGTTCAAACCAATAAGGCATCTTACGCTCTCCTCTTCGGCCAAGCCCCAATTGGCGTGCCGAAGTTCATTAGTGGCGAGGCGGAGAGGCACTTGCGTTGGAATGCAGGATCACTCATGCGCGAAAACACCAACTCGGTCGATTCGCGCATGACCAACTCCCGCATCCCATCGCAGCATTTCCAATCCACGCTGCCGGTTGCTTGGGGTCATGCTCGTCCTACCCCCCGGGCGGACGAACTTCAGGGTCGCTGGGGTTAACCGATCCTCACCGGAAACCCCGCCGACCATCTTATCGCCGCAGACCGAGGCTCTCGATGAGCTTCTGGTACCGGGCGTAATCCTTTCGCTTGAGGTAGTCGATCAAGCGCCGTCTCTGGCTGACGATCTTCAGCAGACCGCGCCGAGAATGGTGATCTTTCTTGTGGTCCTTGAAGTGCTCGGCAAGCTGAGTCAGCCGCGCCGTGAGCAGGGCCACCTGGACCTCGGTAGATCCGGTGTCCGTATCGTGGTGCTTGTGTCCGTCGATAGTGCTTCGTTTTATTTCGGCCGAGATCAACTTCTCTTCCTCTGATTTATTCGGGTATCAACCCTGTTTTAAAATGCTTTCCGAAAAGCCCTTCGCGTCGGCGGCATTTCGGATATCTGCTTTGAATGCGGACTCGGGATCGCCAATTCTCGTGCTGGATCGACGAGTTTCGTTCCGCCACCTGCCCTTGCGTGTCAAGCCAGCTCTTGTTTAGCGGACCCTTATTCAGCGAGCCCTTGAGAGAGCCTTTTTGAGAGGGCCCTTTTTGAGGGAGCCCTTATTGAGAGAGGGGCGCTCACTGTGGCACCCCGCGACCCACACCGGACGAGTCTAAAAGTCGACCTCCGCGAAAATCAGGTTCTCTGATGAGACGCCCCGACTTCCACGATCCGAATCGGCCTGAGTTTGGCAGACACCCCCGGGTACCGCAATGGCCAGAATTCTGGGGCAACCGTGCATCACCCCACTCAAGCTGGGAGCACCCGGAGCGGCCAAAGCCTTCGGTCGGCTCGGAGTTCGAGAATCGCGATCATTCGGCCTTCCGGACCCAGGGCAGTGACCCGGGTTCCGGGCCGGGAGCGCTCGAGCGTCCCCGGGGAAATGTCGCCCCCATTCTCCACCCGCTCGGCTCCCTGAGCCGCGAGCTGAATGACGGGAAATCCCAGGCCTTTCTCCGGCGGAATCAGCAGATCGTCCATTTTGCCCAGACGGGCCGCCTCCTCGCAGGCCTCGAAGCTGTGGGCCACCTCAATTCCAAAGGGCTGACTCTGGAGCCGGCGTAAATTCGACAGGTATCCCCCGCATCCCAGGACCTCGCCGAGATCGTGCGCCAGGGTGCGTACATAGGTTCCACTTCCGCATTCCACCGTGATCTCCGCGTCGGGGGAATCAAATTGTGTCAGCTCGAGGCTGTGGACCACGACTTTCTTGGCCTCCCGCTCGACCTCCTCACCCTGGCGGGCCAACTTGTAGAGCGCCACGCCGTCGAGCTTGACCGCGCTGTACATCGGGGGAATCTGTTCAATCTCACCGACAAAATTCGTCAGAGCGTCGCGAACCGCCGCTTCGTCAGGCAGCACGCCCTCGTGGCGCTTGAGAATTTGGCCCTCGCCGTCGAGGGTATCCGTCACCGCGCCAAGCCGAACCGTCCCGACGTAGCTCTTGCGTCCACTCCCGAAAAAAGGCGCCAGTTTCGTCGCCCCACGGATCACCAGGGGAAGCACACCGGTCGCCTGGGGATCCAGGGTTCCCAGATGGCCCACCCGGCGAATACCGAGCCAGCGGCGTGCCGCATCCACAACGTCGTGGGAAGTCTGCCCCTTCGGCTTGTCAACGATTAGGAATCCTGCCGGCCCCGGCCGTTCCCGTCCGCCTCGCCTATTCCTCCTGCCCATACCCTTCGCCCTTTCCCTCTTCTTCAATCCCATGGGGCACGCTCTCCCCCTGGTTCTCAGCCAACTCCGGCAGCGAGCGGAGCAGGGCGAGAGTCTTCGACCCCTCTTCGATGGAACGATCATGACGGAATGAAAGCGCCGGTGTCCGGCGCAAAGCCAATGCCGATGCCAGGCGGGTCCGCAAAAAACCCGCTGCCGACTTGAGCCCTCGGCCGACTTCTTCCGGGTCTACCTCATCCTCAAGCTTGAGCGGGCTCCAGAAAATCGTAGCCGTAGACAGGTCTGGGCTCACCTTGACCCGGGTCAAAGTCAGGAGCCCTATTCGCGGATCACTGGTCTCATCCCGGATGAGACGCGCGAGTTCGCCACGCACCTGTTCGGCGATTCGTTCGTTGCGGAGCGATGCCAATTACTCATTCTCCCAGGGCAACGGATCCTCCTCCGCGGCCTCCTCGTTGAAATCCGCTCTCGCTACATCCAGAACTTCCAGGTCTGAATTGCGAACCTCGGCCAAGTGGAGAGACTCGACAAACTCCACGGCTGTCCCCAGACGCCTTCGAACACCCTGGGCGTCAGAGCCCACCACTGCCAAGCCCAGCACTGCGCGCTGCCAGGTATCCTGACCATCCACCTCGGCCACGGAGATATTAAAGCGATTGCGCAAGCGCTGGATGATGGCCTTAACAACGCCTCGCTTCTGCTTCAGCGATCGCGACCCGTGTACGTGCAACTCGATCAAACCTGCACCCACCCTCATGAGCCACTCGCCTCCCAGCCTCAGAGTGTGGCCGGCACCTCCTCAACCTCAAAGATTTCGATCTCATCACCCACCTTCAAATCATTGAAGTTGGCAATACTGATGCCGCACTCGGTCCCGTTGGAAACTTCGCGAACATTTTCCTTAAAACGACGCAGGGAACCCATCCGGCCCTCGTAAACCTGAACGCTATCCCGAACTAGCCGGCAGTGCGCGTCTCGAGACGCCTTGCCCTCAACGATGATCGAACCCGCGATCGTCCCCACCTTCGGGACTACGAATAGCTGCCGGACCTCGGCACGTCCGAGCAGGCTCTCCTTGCGGACCGGCGGCAACAAGCCCGCCATCGCTGCACGAACCTCGTCGAGCAGTTCCATGATGATCGTATACGTGCGCAGGTCCACGCCGTGGCCGTCCGCGGCCTTTCGAGCCGCTGGATCCGGGCGCACGTGAAAGCCAACAACGATTGCGCCACTGGCCGAAGCGAGCATCACATCATTTTCGTTGACCCCCCCGACACCGGCCGAAAGAATCTTCAGATTCACCTCTTCGGTCGAGAGCGTTGCCAGGGCATCACGAACCGCTTCGCAGGTCCCCTGAACGTCTGTCTTGAGGACGACCGCGAGTTCCTTCGGTCCTCCACCGTCGGCGCGAGCAAAAAACTCTTCAAGCGTATATTTGGCAGGCGCGATGGTCACCTTGCCCCGCGCCTGATCCTCGCGATGCGCGATGATCTGCTTGGCCACCCTGTCGCTCTCCACGGCATAAAAGCTGGCGCCCGCGGAGGGAACTCCTGAAAGACCCTGGACCTGAACCGGCATGGACGGGCCCGCTTCGGTGACTTTCGCTCCCAAGTCGTCATCCATGACCCGCACTCGACCGGATTCGGTTCCGACCACGATGACATCACCCCGCTTGAGGGTGCCGTCCTGGATCAGAACGGTGGCCATCGGGCCCCGCCCCTTGTCTAGACGGGCTTCAAGTACCACGCCCCTGGCTTGGCGCTCGATGCCTGCCTTGAGTTCCATGACCTCTGTCTGGAGCACAATCATTTCCAGCAGGCTGTCTATTCCCTCACCTGTCTTCGCGGAGACGTTGACGCAAATTACGTCGCCACCGAATGCTTCGGGCACGAGGTTATGCTCGGTTAGGCGTTGCTGAGTCTTCTGGGGGTCTGCATCGGAAAGGTCGATCTTATTGATTGCCACAACGATGGGACAACCCGCCGCCTGGGCATGCTCTATGGCCTCCACGGTTTGCGGCATCACACCATCATTGGCCGCGACCACAAGTACCACGATGTCCGTGACAGCCGCGCCCCGGGCACGCATGGCCGTAAACGCAGCGTGTCCTGGAGTATCGATAAACGTCAGCTTCTTGCTGCCCGCTGTCGCCTGGTAGGCGCCAATATGCTGGGTAATTCCGCCCGCCTCGCCGTCGGCCACCTTCAACCGCGTATCGCGTATGGCATCAAGCAGTGAAGTCTTACCATGATCCACGTGCCCCATCACGGTAATGATGGGCGGGCGACTGACCATGTCTCCCGCATCCTCGACCGCATCGTCCACCCCTGGTGCTACGTCGGCATTCAAGAACTCCTCTTCTTTGAAGCCTACGTCCTGAACTTCGAATCCGTACTCCGCTGCGAGGTTCCGACTCGTTTCAATATCAACAGTCTGATTAATGGAGACCATGATGCCCAACGCCATGAGCTTGCCTTGAACCGCAGGCGACTTTGCGCCGAGCAGTCGAGCGAGTTCCCCAACGCTGATTTCACCGGCAATTTTGACAACCCTTTTCTGATCCGCAGCCGCGGGAACGGCGGGCAGAGCCAGCTTATCTCGACGTTTGCGACGGGGATTGGCCATTGCGCGCGGCGCCATCTCCCCGACTCGGCGAGTCTGCCCTCCCCGTCCGGTAATCTGCCTCGCAAAACGCTCCTGCTCTTGAAGGTTGACAACCTCCCGCACACGCTTGCGCTGGCGGCCCTTCCGGTCCGCTGCCGGTTGGGCGGATTCAGGCTTGGGCGCGGAAGTAGTCGTCCTTCGCTCGGACTCCGGGGGCGTCGCTTGAGGAACAGCGGCAGGCTCGGGCTCAGGAGCCTCAGCGGCCTCCACTTCTGCCTCCGCAGCCACCTCTTCTTCGACGACCTCGGTGGTTTCGCTGAGCTCAGGCTCTTCCTCTGCGATCGGCTCGGGAACCGGTTCGGGTTCAGGCTCTTCGACCTTCACTCGCTTCCGTCGCCGCAGAACCGTCTTTCCGCCCTTGCGCTCGACGCGACTCTCGACCATCTGCTCGCCCGACTCGGCCGGGGCGCCAAGCTTTTGGCGCAACTCGGCCACCTGGTCTTCGTCAAGCGAAGCCATCGCGCTCTTGACTTCAATACCCGCAGCTGACGCTCGATCGACAAAATCGTGCCGGTCGATCCCGAGTTCTTCAGCGAGCTTATATGCCCTAATCTTGGCCATACACTCCGTATCCGAGGCTACTTAGCCGCCCCATCCTTTGAAATTTATCCTGCTTCCTCATCGGCAGTCTCTTGCTCGTCCGCAGTCACTTGATCACCTGCGTTCGCTTCCTCATCGTCAGCCACTTGCTCATCCGGCTCAGCTTCTTCGCTGGCCTCTTCAGGCGCAGCCGCCGCAGCAGCCGCTTCGGCGGCAGCAACGACCGCAGCCGCAGCCTCAGCCTCAGCCTCCAATCGCTGTTGTTCTTCTTCCTCGACCTTGACCTCTATCAACTCTTCGGCGCGAACCTTGATCCGCCCGGCACCCTCTTCGTCGATTCCAGGGAATGACGTCAGGAGTTCCAGTGAGGCCCGAGAAAGATCCTTGAGGCTCATCACTCCCTGCTGCAGAAGCAACTCCGCTTCGGGAGCCCCACAGCCCTCAACCTCGGCAATAGCCCGGGAGAGCCAATGGGCGACTTCCGTCATCTTCGACTCGCTCTTGATGTCGATCTTCCATCCCGTGAGCTGAACCGCCAGGCGAACGTTTTGCCCCCGCCGGCCAATCGCCAGGGAAAGCTGATCGTCGGGAACAATCACATCCATGGAATGGGTGTCTTCGTCGATAATGACCCTGGAAACCTGTGCCGGGGAGAGAGCGCTGTACACGTAACGGGCCGGGTCCGCGTTCCAGGGCACGATATCGATACGCTCCCCGCGAAGTTCTTGGACGACGGACTGTACTCGGCTTCCCTTCATGCCCACGCAGGCACCCACGGGATCCACATCGTTGTCCCTAGAGGAAACAGCGATCTTCGAACGACCGCCCGGCTCCCGAGCCGCCCCCTCGATGGTCACTATCTTCTCGTACATTTCGGGCACTTCTTGCTCGAAGAGCTTCGTCAACAATTCCGTAGCGGTTCGCGACAGAACGATTTGCGGCCCCTTGCTCATGCGGTTGACCTCGAGAACATACGCACGAATCCGATCGCCCGGGCGGTACCCCTCTCGGGGAACCTGCTCCTTGGGCGGCAGAATCGCCTCTGTCCGGCCGAGGTCGACAATCAGCGAGCCCTTTTCGAAGCGGCGCACAATGCCGTTCACCACCTCGCCCTGCCTATCTGAATATTCCTCGTAGGTGTGGTCACGCTCGGCATCCCTCAAGCGTTGGATAATGACCTGCTTGGCCGCCTGGGCAAGAATGCGACCAAACCCCGTCGTATCCATCTTGACACCGATTCCGTCGCCGATCTCGGCCTCGGGATCGTATTCCGCCAGGGCGACTGAGTGCGAGATCTGGCTTTTCTGATCGGTCACCACTTCGACGACTTCCTTGAACTCAAAGAGCTCAATCTCGCCGAGTTCCTCGCTATACCGAGCCTCAATCTCTTTATCCTGACCGTGACGCTTATGTGCAGCCTGAACCATGGCCTCTTCGAGCGCGCCGATGATCTCGCCCGAATCGATGCCCTTGTCCTTGGCGATCTGATCTATTTCTCGCTTCAATGTCGCGATGAGCATGCTTGCTCCAGTCAATCATGGGACCCGGACGGCTGGCCAGGGTCGCTTCCCGCTCCGCCTCAGGCGGAGCCATCTATTTGAAAATCGGAGTTGCTGAACGAATAGATCGAGTTGGCCTTTTCAATGTCGTTGAAGGGAATCGCCATGCGATCCCCATCGACAGTCATGGTCGCTACTCCATCCACAAAGTTGAGCAGTTCGCCCTTGAATCGTCGGCGTCCGTCCAGGGGGCGCCGTGTCGTAAGCCTCACCAGATTTCCACAAGCCGACGCGAAATCTTTTTCGCGCGCCAGCATGCGGTCCAATCCCGGCGAAGACACTTCGAGACGATATTCGTCGTCCATCGCTTCCGCGGCATCCAGACTCGTCTCGACCTCCCTAGCCACTGCGGCGAGGCGATCGACTGAAATCCTTCCATCCCCCGCTGCACTGTCGAGGGTCACCCGCAGAACCGACTGCCCTCGATCGCGAATCGCCTGCACGTCCATCAACTCAAGGCCGTGCTCAGCCACTACGGGCTCGATGGTATTTTTGAGTTCTTCGGGTATGTCCCGGTACACCACCGTTGTCCTCCCAGCCCTTCCGATTCCGATCACCTGCGAACTCCGCTGCCCGAGGTCTCGGCCAAAAAAAAAACGGACACTCGTCCGCTTTTCCGGATTCAACTCACCGCGTCTTTCGACTCGGCGGGAATCGACTCAACCCCGAATACGTGAAAAGCATCCTAATTACACCGGCTTACCACCCGGCTAGCACCAATCATCGATCGCTCACGGATCGCCCGCCCCTACCTGCGTCACTCCACCCTTTGCGCATCCTGATGCCGCACAGGGTATTCACGACGACTTGACCGTTTGCTGCATCGACTTCGATCTCTTCCTGTTTCTCGACTTGGTGCTTGTTCTACTATTGCTTGTTCTTCTGCTAGCGCTTGTTCTTCTAATTAGCGCTTGTTCTACCTGCGACTGGACCACCTGGTCACGAAGCCGGTTCTCTCGGACTCCCCCTTTATACGGCTTCCACCCCGGGGCAATCCCTCTTCATTTTTCGTTCAAATCCCGATCGGCGTCGCTCATTCTCACCGTAAGGCGCCGCAAAGTAAACGAAAACCTGCCGATTAGCAACTGGGAATCCGGCCTCAGGAGAGCCTCAGCCCACCAATCAAGTCGGCGACCCGCGGGAACCCATGCCGGCTCGCGTATTCGGCGATCCCCTCGGCG
>CAWVXN010000012.1:0-17348 GCA_963933695.1 uncultured Myxococcales bacterium
GGCCACGGCGAACAGGCCGAGCGCCAGGCCCGAGTAGGCCGCCCGGGTTCCACCGACGAGTTCCGCTTCGACGCGCTCCCCGTCGAAGGGCGGAAGCCCCATGCGCACCGAGGCGGCGACCAAAACGAGCACAAAGGCGGGCGGGTTCAGGAAGATTCCCCACGCCGGCCAGGTCGGACCCCCCGAAGCGAGCGCCCCGGGCCCGGCGACGACGGCGTTCCAAAATCCAAAAATCGCAAAGCTCGAATCCTGACCCTGCACGATCTCGGCCAGGCGCAGGCTGCCGAAGATCAGCAGCATGGGGAGAACGGCAAAGAACAGCGCCAGATCCCCCGACAGACCCAGGCCCGCCGAACGCAAGGCGGCCAGAAGTGCGCGGCCACCGCTGGCCAAGCCCGCCCAGACCGTGGCCAATGCACCCAGCGCCGCCAGGGCAAAGATGAAGAGGATGCCCACTTCGAGATCGGCCAAGACGATCGAGCGCGAAGTCTCTCCGAACACATAGGCGCCACCAAAGGGAATCGCGGCGAAGGCCAACAGCGGAGGCAGCACCACGAACAACGGAATCCAGACCCTGGCGCCCCGCACCGACTCCGGGGGATGAAGGTCCCGCTTGCCGAGCAGTTTCAGGCCGTCGGCCAAGGGCTGGAGCAAGCCGGCCAGGGAGAGACCGGCCACCCGAGTCCCGGCGAGCCCCGGACGCCCACCCACCCGCTCGGCGAGCTTGCGCTCGGCCCACGCAACCCAGGGCACAAAGAAGCCAACCAACAGGCCGACCAAAAGCAAAACCTGCAGGGTCAGTCCGGGAAGTTCTCTCGTCGAGTCTCCAGCGTTCACCGCCCCAGGGCTCCTTTGCGCCACAAGTAGGCGAAGCCCACCGCCAGGGGTAACACGAAGAACGCCCCCTGGACCAATCCCTCCGAGCCCAGGCTTGTGAAGGACAGGGCGAAGGGTACGAGAAGCAGGCCGGCCGCTTGGAAGACCAGAAACGCCACCGCCGACAGAAAGAAACCGACGCCCATCGCGGGCTCGGCGGGGCTGGGCGAATTCTCCGCCGGGTCCGGAGGCGTATCAAACCGGCTGGACGGGGAACGCCGAGCCGCCCGGCGCCCGAGCCAGGCCAAACCAAGGCTCGCGGTCACGCTGACCAACACCACCATAATGAGAACACCGACGTACTCGGCCAAGCCCAGATGCTCCCTTCGGCGACCCCCTTGGACCGAAGCCCACTCGCGGGGAAAGTCACAAACGGCATGGAGGGCATTTGCAAAAGTAGCCACGCGCCCCGAGGGCGTCAATTTTCTGTGGAGTCCTGGACCGCCAAGAGCATCCCCCCGTGATACGCTCCTGCGCGTGGAAGTCCCCATTGCAGTCTTGGGAGCCGGGAGTTTCGGTACCTGCTTGGCCGTGCTGTGCGGCCGGCAGCACCCGGTTCGACTCTGGGCGCGGTCAGCGCCCCTGGCCGAGGCCATCGAGCGCGACCGCCGCCACCCCGACCGCCAGAGCGGGCTGGCAATTCCCAAGCGGGTCAGCGCCACTTCCGACCTGGCCACCGCTCTGGAGGGCGCCGCCTTCGTGATTGTCGCGGTGCCCAGCCACGCGGTGAGAGAGGTCATGACCCAGGCTTCCCGCTGGATGTCACCCGACGCCATTGTGATCTGTACCGCCAAGGGGATCGAATTCGAGACCGGGATGCTGATGCACAGGGTGCTCGAAGATGTCCTTGTCCCTTCCCAGCACCCGCGAATTACGTGCCTCTCGGGACCTTCTTTTGCCCAAGAAGTGGCCCAGCGAAAGCCCACCGTCGTCACCATCGCCGCGGCCGAGGAGAAATACGCCATCGAGGCTCAGGCGATGCTCTCCTGCCCCTGGTTCCGGTGCTATTCCACCGATGATGTGGTCGGCGTTGAGGTGGGTGGGGCTCTCAAGAACGTGGTGGCCATCGCGGTGGGCATGTCCGACGGCATGGGGCTCGGCCTCAATGCCCGGGCGGCATTGATGACCCGGGGGCTGGCTGAGTTGATCCGACTCGCCATGGAACTCGGTGGGCGCCTTGAAACCCTGGGTGGGCTGTCGGGCATGGGCGACCTGATGCTGACCTGCACCGGCGATCTTTCGCGCAATCGTCAGGTCGGGTTGGGGCTCGGCCGAGGCCGCCCATTGGAGGAAATCATCGCCGAGTTGGGCGAGGTCGCCGAGGGCGTACAGACAACCCGTGCTGCCTGTCGGCTGGCCGAGAAGGTGGGGGTGGAGTTACCCATCGCCGAGATGGTCCGCCGGGTGCTCGCTGGGGAGGCCACACCCGACGAGGCCGGCCGCGCACTGATGACACGCCAACTCGGCCGAGAATACGACCCCGACCGGCTCTGAGTGCCCTGAGGGCTCTCTCAGCTCGTGCAAATCGCTTCTCGATCCGGAAAATTTGCCACGGATTCGACGGCGAGGTTCCTTTGCGATCTTGTTCGCATGATATTTCACCGGGCTGGCGCTGCCCCTGGCCGAATCTCGCGCTAGCTTTTAATAATGAAAAGCAATTTCAATAACCCAAAACCGGCGATTCGCTCGCTGGCCGAGCTCCTGCCCGGGGAGACGGGTCGGGTGGCCAAAATGCCCGCGGACGATTCCGTGGGCCGCCGGCTGATGGACCTGGGGCTTCTGCCCGATACGCCGATCCGGGCCCTGCGGCGCTCACCCCTGGGCGACCCCAGCGTGTATGAACTTCGGGGCTATCGCCTCTGCCTGCGCAAAGCCGACGCCGCCACGATCCAGATCACCCTGGACAAGGTTTCGCCGTGACACAACTCGCCCCCGCCCGTGACCTCTCCCCCCTTCGGCTCGGACTCATTGGAAGTCCGAACTCGGGGAAGACCACCCTCTTCAACGCGCTGACGGGCTTGCGCGCGAAGGTCGGCAACTACCCGGGCGTGACCGTGGAGCGCCGGGAAGGAAGCCTGAATCTCGCCGGGCACCAGGCGGTGATCATGGACTTGCCCGGAACCTACTCCCTCGACCCGATCAGCCCGGACGAAGCGGTGGTCACCCAAGTGCTGGCGGGCGAAATCGAAGGCGTGGCCCCCCCGGAAGCGCTGATCGTGGTGGCCGATGCTTGCTCCCTCGAGCGCTCCCTGCTGCTGATCACCCAGGTATTGGCCCAGGAGAAACCCACCTGCCTGGTACTCACCATGATGGACGAGTTGGCGGCCCGGGGCGGCAGCCTGGATACTCAGCGCCTCGAAGCCGCGTTGGGAATCCCCGTCGTTCCCGTGGTTGGGCATCGAGGCCATGGGATCCGGGCCCTTCGGGAGCGCCTGACCGATCCCGAAGCCTGGAGCCAGCCGCAGGTTCTTCCCCCTCGGGATCGAGCCGCATTGTCGGGCTGGGTCGATTCGGTGATGACCGCCTGCAGTGCCCAACGACCCGCCGCCCACGCGCTGACCGAGCGTATTGACCGTGTGGTTGTCCACCCAATTTTGGGCAGCCTGCTCTTCTTGTTCGTCATGCTGACTTTCTTCCAGTTGATCTTTGCCTGGGCGACCCCGGCCATGGATGGGATCAACGATGCCATGGGTTGGGCGTCGGAAGCCGTCCGAAACACCGTGCCCCCCGGGCTGCTCGCCGACTTCCTGGCCGATGGACTGATCGCCGGAGTCGGTTCGGTGATCGTTTTCCTCCCCCAGATCGTGCTCCTCTTTGCGTTGCTCTACCTGCTGGAAGACGTGGGCTACATGGCGCGGGCGGCGTTCGTGGTGGACCGCGCCATGGCGCGGATCGGCCTCGAGGGTCGCGCCTTCGTGGCCCTGCTCTCGTCTTTCGCCTGCGCGGTGCCCGGCATCATGGCGACCCGAACCGTGCCCTCGCCCCGGGACCGTCTGGTGACGATCCTGGTCGCGCCCCTGATGACCTGCTCGGCGCGACTGCCTGTCTACGCCCTCTTGATCGCAGCCTTCGTCCCCGCCGAAAACGTCATCGGCCCCATCGGCTTACAGGGTCTAGTTCTCTTTGGTCTCTATTTTATCGCGCCCCTGGCCGCCATGACGGTGGCCGCGGTGCTCCGCCGCAGCCTCCTGCCCGGCGAGGGAATGCCCTTCACCCTGGAGTTGCCCTCCTATCGGATGCCGAGCCTGGGGCTCTGGCTTTCACAGGTCGGGGGCAGCGCCTGGGCATTCGTGCGCCGGGCCGGGACCATCATCCTCGTGGCCTCGGTCGTGCTGTGGATGCTCTTGACCTTTCCACGCACCCCCGCCCCCCCGGATCTCGAACCCGAGGCCGCCGCCGCCTACGCGCTGGAGCACAGCGCCGCCGGTCGAATCGGCAAAGCGATCGAGCCCGCCATCGCGCCTCTGGGCTTCGACTGGAAAATCGGCGTGGGCCTGCTGGCCAGCCTTGCCGCACGCGAAGTTTTTGTCTCCACCCTGGCTCAGGTCTATGCCACAGAGGATCCCGACGCGTCGCTTCGGGAAGCCATCCGGGCGGATATCGACCCCACTACCGGGCGCAAGATTTTCACCCCACCCACCGTCGCCGCCCTGTTGACATTTTTTGTCTTTGCCCTCCAGTGCACGTCGACCATCGCCACCATGGCGAGGGAAACCAACTCCTGGCGTTGGCCGGCCTTCGCTTTTGGCTACATGCTGGCCCTCGCCTACGGGTTTGCGTTTCTCGCCCGCACCGTGACCGCCGCCCTGATTTGAGCCCCGGATGCGGCGCAATGGGCTTACCCCGGGCCTCCCGGACGCTACCCTGCCGCCATGCGGAAATTCAGTCTACTCCTGGCCCTGATTGCCATGACCCTGACCACCCTGGCGCTACCGGGCTGCGTCACGCGATCCGTTCAGCAGGAAGTGGTGAACGAGTACGGGCTAACCATCAAGCTCCGCAGCCAGGCCAAGCCCTTTGCTGATCCGACGCCGCGAGGCTTCGAACAACCCGCGGTGATCCCCGCCACCCGGCTCGCGCTGATCCTGGGCGGGATTGAAATTGATCGCCGGGAAAGCGACGGGGGCTCTGCCAAGGACTCTGCCCGGGAACGGCGGACCGCGGTGCCCTCAAGGCTTCTGAAGCAAATTTCCGAGGGTCTCTCCCAGGCCCTCGCTGAGGCTTCCCCGGATCAGGAGATCGTGGTGCTCGCGCTTCGCAAGCAGGCCCAGCACGGTCTCTTCCATCGCAAATTTTTGACAAGCTTCGTCAGCTATCTCAAGCAGGGCCAGATCTACTTCTTTTTTTCCCGGGTGGAATGGCCCGTGGATAAAAATCGGGCCGGGGACCGACTGCCCGAACCCCAACCCAATGACCGGGTGATGCCCATCGATACCGTGGGCAACGACACCTATACGAAAGTCGGTGCCCAGGGCGTTCGTGTGGACTGGCGCAGCCCGACCTTTGACCTGGCGCCCAAGCAGTCGACCGGCGAGTAACGTCCCAGGCGACCGAACCGGTAATGAATTAGGGGAGACACCGCCCGATGATGATTATTGTTGAAATTCTGGCCGTCGCACTGGCGGCCATGCTGCTCGGCCGCGTGGCCAAGGACCCCTGGCGAAGCCGGCTCTTCAACGTCTTCAAGGTCTACCTGACGGTCCGGATGGTCTGGCTACTCCTGCTCTGGCCCGTGTCCGACGGCACGGGGGATCGGGTTCCCGCGTGGAATCTGATCCTGGACCAACTCAACTCCATCGACGCCACGGTCTTCTGGACCTTTGCCGCCATCGGGGCCGGGATTCGTTTTCTCGGAGTTCTCGCATCCATGTACCGCTGGCAGTTGGTGCTGCTCGGTCAGAAAATCGAATTGCCTTTTCGGCATATCCTGGGCGCCTTCCTAATCGGTCGCGCCATCGGATTCTTTCTTCCCAGCACCGCGGGTCTGGACGGCTACAAACTCTACGACGCCGCGCGTCTGAGCGGGCGCACCGTCGAAGTCACGGCGGGTACGGTTCTGGAGAAAGTTCTGGGCGTCACCGGAATTTTCCTCACCTACCTGATCGCACTGCCCTTCGGCATGTCGATCTTCGGCGAGAATGCATCGCTGATCGCCTCGATTACCGTTCCCGTGGCTCTCGGCGTGATCTCCATTCTTCTGAC
The DNA here is from genome assembly GCA_963933695.1 of uncultured Myxococcales bacterium. Taxonomy (GTDB): domain Bacteria; phylum Myxococcota_A; class UBA9160; order UBA9160; family UBA4427; genus JAZXM01. The sequence goes on from CAWVXN010000012.1 coordinate 6,079, forward strand.
CATCCTCTGGTTCCCGGGCCTCGTGCAGTGGGCCATCGAGAACATTCCTCTGCCCGCCAAACAGCGCATCCAGGGCATCGTCACGCGAATCTCCCAGGCCACCGCGGCCTACCGTGACAAAAAAGGCCTGGTCCTCATGATGCTTCTCATGAGTTTCTTCGTTCACTTCTTTACCGCCGCCATGTACTTCTTCATGGCCATCGCGGTCGGCGCGAGCGCGGATCTGGCCTTCTGGCCCGTGGTCTTCGGCTCATCGATCCAGATCTTCGCCACGGTGATCGGGCCCACCGTGGGTGGTATCGGAATCCGCGAAGCGGCCCAGGTGCTTACCCTGGGAAGCCTGCTCGGCCTGAGCGTCGCCGCGGTCTCCGCCACCCTGGGCTTCTGGGTCGGCGAAGTGCCCACCCTCTTCGGCTTCGTGTACTGGCTGGTCCGGGACAAGGATTACCGGCCGGCCTATTGCCGGGTCGACGGCGTGCAGGTCGATTACGAAGAGTCCGCCCGGCAAGCCACCGAACTCGAAAGCGAAGAGGACGTTGCTCTGCGCGTGTCCCAAGCCGCGAGCGGGAACGAACCCCTTCCCCAGCCCCAGCGCTTCCTGGCGGCCACGGGCATCGGACTCGGGACGGGAATCTTGGCGGGCATCGTAATCGGCGTGGCCGAGGCATCGGTGATTGCCCTGGGCGGCTTCGGCGATGAGGCCCAGGTGCTCTGGTACGGACCCCTTGCCTACGCGGTCATCCTCGGCGGACTCGCCGCAGTGGGAGGCGCAGTCCTCAGCGTGCTTCCCATGCAGAAAGAAGAAGTGCGCGCGTGGGTGCCCGCGCTTGGCCTCACGGCCACCTTGATTCCCTTCGGCCTGGCCATCTTGATTTTCCGGCTGCGTCGGGATGTCTACCTCGAGCAAATGCCACCGGTCTCGGTTCTGCTGGGCGTGCTCGCCGGCGCCGGAATCCTGGCGCTGATTTTCCTGACCCTGGGACGCAAATTTTTCGGCTCCCGGGCGGGGATCATCGCACGCCCCGGACCTGCCCTGGGCATCCTCGCCGCGGTGATGGCCGTGGGCGCCCTGGCGGCCTCCACTATTAGCCCGCCCGATCTGCCCCGAGGCAGTGGCCAAATCCCCGGCGCCCTCGCCCAGCGCCCCAATGTCATCCTGGTCATGGTGGACACCCTGCGCGCCGATCACCTTTCTTGCTATGGCAGCACCGTGGCCACGCCGAATCTCTGCCAACTGGCCCGGGACGGCGGCACCATTTACCAGGGTTTCTCACACGCTTCGTGGACCAAGCCCGCCACCGCCAGCCTGCTCACGTCGCTCCTGCCCTCGACCCACCGCGCCATGTCGAAACCCTCAACACTCTCTCCCGACGTAGAGATGATCGCCGAGGTCATGCAGGACGCGGGCTACACCACTGGAGGCGTGGTCTCGAACATCAACTTGGCGGACAGCTTCGGCTTCAACCAAGGCTATGACGAATATTACTTCCTGGGCCCCGATTACCTGGCAGGCGCTGAGGAATCCTCGTCCAAGCTGATTCTCTACAACATCGTGCGGGCGGTCTGGTTCAATGTGTCCGGCGGCGGAATTCGGCCCTCGGACTTCTACCAGGATTCAAACACGGTCAACGATGTGGTCTTTGAATGGCTCGACCGCAACAGCCGAGAGCGCTTCTTTCTCTTTGTCCACTACATGGATCCCCACGACCCCTACTTCCGCCATCCCTATGACGGACACGGGATTGCCCGGGTCTCCAACCAACATCCCGACGCCGAATTGGCCGAGGAAATGCACGCGCTCTACAACGGCGAGATCGAATTTCTCGACGCGAATTTCGGACGCTTGCTCGATCGCCTCCGAGCGGACGGCGTCTATGACCAGACGGTGATCGCCCTGGTCGCGGATCACGGCGAGGAGTTTTTCGAACACGGCGGCTGGTGGCATGGCCTGACCCTCTACGAGGAGCAGATCCACGTGCCACTGATCATCAAGTGGGCCAAGGGAGCCGAGGTGCCCGGCGCAGAAGCGACGACGGCTCCCGCCCGGCTGATCGATGTGGCCCCCACCCTGGCCGCCGTCGCCGGTGCCCAGATCCCGGAGGCCATGCAGGGCATCGACCTGCGTACTCCCGTCAATTCACGCAACGCCAAGCAGCGTGAGGTCTACGCCGAAGAAGACCACGAGGGCAACGTGCTGTGGGCCCTGCGTACGGGCAATCGAAAGCTCATCGGTGCCAACGAGGGCAACCCGCGCGGCCTGCCTACCCAGGAGTTCTTTGCCATCGACGTCGACCCCCATGAAGAGCAACCCCTCGAACTAAGCGCCCACGCCGACGAAACCGGAGAACTGGAGCAACACGCGGAACTCCACCGCCGAGGGGCCGAGGGCGAAGCCGTCGCCGAGGGGGAGGAGGCCGAGATGAGCTACGAGGAGTGCGAACAACTCCGCATGCTCGGCTACGTGGACGACTGCGAGGGGCTCCGATAGGCGGGCGCTTGCCCGGCCACCTGGATTACCCCGACTTCTTCAGCCCTGCTTCTTCAGCCCTACTCCTTCACCCCTACTCCTTCACCCCATCGTCTGGATCAAGGTCGAGGGCCAGGGAATTAATGCAATAACGCAGACCCGTGGGCTGAGGCCCATCGGGAAAGACATGACCCAAGTGCGCATCGCAGTGGCTGCACACGACTTCGGTTCGGACCACCCCATGGCTTGCATCGGATTTGTCCGTCACCGCCGAATCGTCCACGGGTTCGTAGTAGCTCGGCCACCCGGTGCCCGAATCAAATTTCGTCGTTGAGCTGAAGAGCGAGTGGCCGCAACAGACACAGCGATAAACCCCCGAGGTTTTTGTGTCGCAATACTCCCCGCTGAAGGCTCGCTCGGTTCCGGAATTGCGTGTCACCTCGTATTGATCCCGGCTGAGCTTTGCGCGCCAATCCGCATCGGCAAGGGCCTTGGGGTCCGAAGGCTCCTCTACAGACTTCTCGAGTTTTTCGTTGGCCATGGCAATGAATCTCCTCTCGGTTTCGAATTTCGTTTCGCTGTCTCTTGTTTTTCTGTCTCTAGTTTCGCTATCCCGCAGATGCAGCGTGCAACCCCGCCCGGACCGCTCCCGATTCGTAGCAGAGAAAAACGACCCGGGGACTGTCGCCCTCACCCCGAAACTGCATTCGCAAGTCGCGGACTTCCCCCTCTCCGGTGGTCGCGCCGGACCCCTCCTCCGAGGGCCACGCCCGAGTAAGGGGATTGCCCGCAATCCGCCACCAGGGTTCCTCTTCATCCAGGGGAGCCAGGCTAACCGAGGCCACCTCGTCCAGGCTCTCGATCAGCCGAATCAAAAGGCAGGCGTTACGGGGATCCGCCGCCACGAGGATTCGGCCCACATCAAAGGTCACCAGATAACCCGGACCGCGAAGGGGATCGTGATCCCCCCCCGACTCCATCAACTGCTCCGCTTTGAGAAAACATCCGCCCACTTCGGCGACGCGTTCGAAAAGTTCGATCCCCACGCTTTCCATTCTCCCTTGTGGCCTGCCTCATCCGAAGAAGAAGTCTACACTCGTCGGGGTCGCTTGGAACGGGCTACCGAGGAGGCCCATGGCCAGAACCAACGAGGAAACACAGGAGTGGGTCAGCCCCGATGGCCTCTCGATCCGCCGGTTTCGGCACGCACGAAAGTGGTCGCCCCGAGAGTTTGTCACGGCCATCGGCCGGGCCCACCATATCGCCACCGGGCTCACGGAAACCATTTCCCCCAACCTGCTCCAACACATCGAAGAGAAGAACGAGCGGATCCCCTACAAAACCCTCTGCATGATCGCCCGGGGGCTGGACTGCGACCCCACGGACCTGATGGCCGAATGACTCACCAGACCGCCCTGCATTCTGGGCACTCATTTCTTAGCGCTCAGTTCTTAGCGCTCAATCCTTAGCGCTCAATCCTTAGTCCTCAGTCAATAGCGCTCATTCAATAATCCCCAGCCCTTCAGCCATCACGACACCCCGACCCCGCGATTGGAGTTCGCCCCGTGCCCGAATGGATACCTGTTGAAGAGGCCAAAACCGCGCCGGGCTTGCGATTGGTGCTCACCGCCGGGGTGCCGGGCCCCTGGGGCGAAGCCGCAAAGGCCATCTTTCACGTCAAGGGACTCACGTGCCCGCGTGTCGCCCAGTTCGGAGGGCAACCGAACCAAGAACTGATGGCCTGGACCGGAGAAATCAACGCTCCCCAAGCCATTCTCGACGATGAGCCCAGCCGGGCCCATTGGAGCAGCCTGATCCTGCTGGGGGAACGACTCGCCCCGGACAAGCCCCTGGTTCCCGAGAATCCGGAGCAACGCGCCCACATGTTCGGCCTGCTCCACGAACTGGCCGGCGAAGGGGGACTGGGCTGGTCCCGGCGACTGATGCTCTTCGGCCCATTGATGGAGCTTGCGTCCGACCATCCCGGCCGCCAGAGCGTCGCCCCCATGGCCGAGCGCTATGGCTACTCGAAGGAGGCATCCGACCGGGCGCCCGAACGGGTCGCCGAGATCCTGGGCCTGATGGCCAACCAGTGGTCGCGCCAGCGCGAAGCCGGCCACGACTACCTGATCGGCGACCGACTCTCGGCCCTGGATCTCTACTGGGCCGCCTTCGCCGCCCTCATCGAGCCGCTCCCCCACGAAGCCTGCCCCATGCCCGCTGGGCTTCGGGCCGGCTACTCCCAGCGCCACCCCACCATGGATGCGGCCCTCGACACCGCGCTGCTGGACCACCGCCAGCGGATCTACGACGAGTGGCTCGAACTGCCCATCGACCTGGGACCCGGATTTCGTCCTTGAGCGTCGCCATCGGGTACTTTCTCGTCGCCCCGGGACCCTGCCCCCTGGACCCCCAAAAACATTGAAAGATCGAGTGAAGACTCCGACCGACCCCGGAAACACACGCCCGCATCTCGCCTTGATCGGAGGACGGGGCTGCGGAAAGACGTTGACCGCAGCGCGACTCGCGGCCAACCATCCGGAATTTCGCCCGGTGGACCTCGACGCCCAAGTTGTCGCCGAGGCCGGCGGGCGATCCGTGGCCCAAATCGTCGAGGAGGGGGGCTGGCCCCTTTGGCGCGATCTCGAATACCGAGTTCTTCGGCGTGAGACCGCGCAAACCGCCCCGGCTCTGATGGATTGTGGGGGCGGAATCGTGGTGGATCTCGACGAGGACGCGGAGGAAATTTTCAGTTCGCGAAAATCTGAGCTCCTGAGCCAGCGCTGTCGCGTGGCCTACCTGCGCTGCGACACCGAACTGCTCTGGTCGCGCATCGCCCAGGACCCCAACCGCCCGGCGCTCTCTGCCGACCGCTCATTCCAGGCGTTGATGACCCGGCGCGAACTCTGGTACCAACGCGCCGCGGACTGGGTGATCGAGGCCGATGCCCTCAGCCCCGACGATCTTGCCCGGGCCATCGCCCAGTGGTTTTTCGCCGAGCAGTAGACCTAGGGAACTAGACCTAAAGAACCCGGTCTAAAAACCAGGCCTAAAAAACGAGGCCGAGAGATCGGCGCACCACCGAGCCCGGAGTGACGCGGGCGGATAGGCAGGCATAGCGCTCCGCCGGGCCCCTACAGTCAGGGACTCACCTCGGGTGCTCGCCAGCCCAATTCCTCGAGGCAGGCTTCCGCCTGCTCACGGACGTAGTGCTTGTCGTCCCGGAGCCCGGCCTCCAGCACGGGCTCCAAACGTTCGCGATCGACTCCACCGAAACGCTCGGCCAGATGCGCGAAGCCCATCAGCGCGTTGCCGCGCACATTCGTGTCCGGGTGGGTGGTCAACCGGAAAAGGCAATCCTCGGCCCAGGCCGCATCCTCCGCCGCTAAAGCGATATCGATGATGACCCCGAGCAACTCTTCGGGCTCTTCGTTTTCCAGCGCCGTTTCGACCTGCTCGCGAAACTCACTCGCCATCGGCGCCGCCTCCATGGGATTCGCCGGGTCGGCGGTTCTGCGGGGGCTCGGCCAACTCCCAAGTTCCGCAGCGAGTGGGCGCCTCCAGGGCGACGGCCAGGAGTTCCAAAAAAGCCTCCCGGGGCCACAACACAGCCCCCATTGCCTCGGTGTTGGGCGTATGCGCCTGGCAGTCGAGCACATGGAACCCCCAGGCGCGCAGGCGCTCCACCAAGGCCACCAGGGCCACCTTGGACGCATCGCTGCGCCGGCTAAACATGGACTCTCCGAAAAAAGCCGCGCCCAGGGAGAGGCCGTAGATACCGCCCACGAGTTCGCCCTCCAGCCGGACCTCCACCGAGTGAGCAAAGCCCAGGGCGTGCAATGCACAATAGGCCTCGATCATCTCCTCGTTGATCCAGGTCCCGGACTGTCCGGGCCGGGGCGTTTGGGCGCAGGCTTCAATGACACCCCGAAAATCCGAGTCCATGGTCAGCGCATAACGGCGGCGACGCAGGCTCTTGGCCAGGGAGCGATTGATGCGAAGGTCCTCAAGGAAGAGGACCGCGCGGGGGTCGGGGGAATACCAGAGAATCGGCGACGATTCGTACCAGGGAAAAACGCCCTGGGCGTAGGCGGCCAGAAGCCGCTCGGGCTCAAGCCCCCCCCCATAGGCGAGGAGGCCGTCGGAGTTCGCCTGACGCGGATCGGGAAAGGGATTTTGATCCAGGAGATTCGCAAGAAACTCCGGAGGAACCAGACGGCATTGACGCGCTCCCTCTGATCGCTCGGTCACCATGCCCCGCTCTCCCTCTCCCAACCTGAACTCCGGGCCGAAGCGACCCTTGCCGCGCCAGAGTAGCCCGAATACTCCATTCAAGAAGGCCGCAGGCCTCTCCCGGGGATTCGGGCTAGACTGCTCGGCCAACGGGTTCGGACAACAGGACGATTTCAGGCACTTGCAGGCCCTTGAACCCCTTCTGCTAAGTGCCCCCAGCGGGCAAATGCCCAGCGCCAAGGCAAAGGGTCAGGGAAACGCGCTAGATCCCCGGACCCACGGATGCCAACTGCGTTAGATCGCTCGGTCGCCATAGGCGTTCGGGCTGGGAATGGATAAGAAAAAATGGAAAACAAGCCTTCGAAGCGCGGCGCCGCCACGAGTTCGGTTCATGGGGGCGAGTTGCGCCAGCAAGAGGCCAACGCCATCACGACCCCGATCTACCAGACCTCGACTTTCTGGTTCAAGAATTCCCAGGAGGTGATGGACTACCAGGAAGGCAAGACCGATCGCGAGGAATACGGCCGATACGGAAATCCCACCTGGCGCGCCGTCGAGCGCAAACTCTCGGAACTCGAGGCGGGCGAGGAAACCGTACTCTTCGCGTCGGGGATGTGCGCGGCCACCACGACATTTCTCACCTTGCTTCCCGCCAACAGTCACCTGGTCGTCACCAGCGACTGTTACCGGCGCACCCGGCAGTTCATCGACGAATTTCTCGGGAGAATGGGTGTCTCGTTCAGCGTCATCGAGCCCAGCAACCTCGCTCAATTCGAAGCGGCCATCCGGGACGAGACCGCCGTTTTTTTCACCGAGTCGCCCACCAACCCCTACCTGCGCGTCACCGACGTGCCCGCCTTTGTCGAAGTTGCCCACGCCCGGGGCGTCAAGGTGATCATCGATTCAACCTTTGCCACGCCGGTCAACCACCGAGCGCTGACCGAGGGCGCGGACCTGGTCATCCACAGCGCAACCAAATACCTGGGCGGCCACAACGATCTGCTCGCGGGCACCGTGACCGGCTCCAAGGAAATCGTGGATCCGATCCGCAAGGCCCTGGGGGTACTCGGCGGCATCATCGACAGCCACGGAGCCTGGCTGCTGCTGCGCGGGCTCAAAACCCTGGCCCTGCGCATGGAGAGACACAACAGCAATGGGCTGACCCTCGCCCGGCACCTCGAAGCGCACCCCAAGGTGCGCAAAGTTTGGTATCCGGGCCTGGAAAGTCATCCCGACCACGCCGTCGCCCAGCGCTCCATGGCCGGGTTCGGGGGCGTCGTGACTTTTGAGATCGAGACCGACCTCCAGGGCGCCATTCGCTTCATCGACTCGACCCAGGTCCCCTACCAGGCCCCCAGCCTCGGTGGTGTGGAATCCCTAATCGAGTTGCCCGTCACCATGTCGTTCTGGGATTACACCCCCGAGCAACGCAAGAGTTGGGGAATTACCGATTCCCTCGTTCGCTTCGCATGCGGGATCGAGGCCCCCGAGGACCTGATCGCCGATGTCGATCAAGCGCTGGAGAATGTCTAGCCCCGGGCAAAAAGCACTTGGGAACAAGCCCTCGATCAAGGCGCGCTAGAAAAGCGCTCCCTGGGCGGGATGGGACGCACTCTCCATGGCGAGTAGTTTCCCTTTGAGTTCGAGTCCCCCCGCGTAGCCCTGGAGTTGGCCGTTGCGGGCCACGACCCGATGGCAGGGAATCACCAGAGGGATCGGGTTGGCTCCGTTGGCCGCACCCACGGCCCGCACCGCTGCCGGGCTGCCGACCCGGCACGCCACGTCCCCATACGCCAGGGACTCGCCATAGGAGATCTCGGCCACCACGCGGTACACACCAAGTTGAAAAGGCGTGCCCCGGAGATCCAGGGGCAGGTCGAACACTTCACGCTGACCGGCGAGAAACTCGGTCACCTGGACAGCCGCCGCGTCATTCTTCTCGGCATTGCGGTTGGCATCGGACTCAAGGACGTGATCCGACGCATAGCGCTTGCACCAGCCCGCAAAACCCCGGCCGTTGGCCCGAGGCAGCCCGATATAGGCGAGCCCCTGATCGCTCGAAGCGATCGTGAGTTCACCAATCGAAGAAGGGAGGTGCGTAACGTAGAGGCTGGGCATCCGCGATCGCGATACTAACACGGGGGTTCGAAGCGCGGCGAAGAATCTTGTGCGTTCCGACAAATCCGTTCCTGGCCCCTCGACCCCGATGGGAAAGTCGGCGCTAGATCCGGCGAACGCCTTCGGCCACCCGCGCCTCAACCCGGTCGATCAACTCCCCCTCGAGACAAACGCCGGCGAGCCCGTTGATCTCCTGAATGCCGGTGGGGCTGGTCACATTGATCTCGGTCAGAAGTCCACCGATCACGTCGATCCCCACGAAGAAGAGCCCCTCGGCTTTGAGCAAGGGGGCCAGTCGTTCGATAATGACCCGGTCTTGAGCGTCGATTTCCGAAGCCGCCGCGCGGCCCCCGACATGCAAGTTCGCCCGTACCTCGTGGTCGGCGGGAACCCGAAGCAGGGCACCCAGGGGCTCGCCCTCCAGCAGGAGAATGCGCTTGTCTCCCTGGCGGATAGCCGGCAGGTAGCGCTGGGCCATTACCCAGCGGCTCTCGAAACCGGTGATCTGCTCGAGGATCGAACTGATGTTCCGCTCCCCGGCCACCAGATGGAAGATGCCTTCGCCCCCCTTCCCGTCCAGGGGTTTAACGATCATTTCGCCCCCCATGGTGTCCATGAAGTCGGTCAGGTCCGAAATCCTCCGACTGACAGCGGTCTCGGGCATAAGATCCCGAAAGTGCAGGGCCAACAGCTTTTCGTTGTAGGCCAGCAGGCTGGTGGCCCGGTTGAGCACCAGGGTGCGCTCGCACGTTCCCAGAATCTGGGTGGGAACGGTGTAGCGGGTGTCCACCGGGGGATCCTGGCGCTGGAAAGCCACGTCCACCTCATCGTCCAGGACAATCCGGCGGGTTTCGGCGCGCTCGATCCGGCCGCCATCGCCTTCCCGGAACAGGCGAATCGGCGTGACCCGGGCCACGGCGCGCCCCGCCTCCACCCCGAGATCGCCGGGCGCCACGTAGAGAACCTCATGCCCCCGGCGCTGGGCCTCGAGCATCATCGCCAGAGTCGTGGAGGCGGTAAAGCTTTCGGATTCCAGTGGATCCATCACGAAGGCCATGCGGAGGCGACTCTGAGCCAATGGGGAACGCCCTCTCTGTCTGGAGTGTCGGAGATCCGGTCGTCCGAATGGGCTCCAGCAAGTCGTGCCACACGCGGCTAACATGCGGCCGCTCGCCCTCCCAGCCCGGGACCTCCCAAGCCTTAGCGCAGGCGCGCGCACCTCGGCTAGGTTTGGCTAAGCGTTGGAGAAAACATGCCTTTCTTTCCCTTCCGAACAGCCAGGGAGTTCTTGAGAGTCAGCCTTCTTCTGCTCGTCCTCGCCGCTGCGTCCGGCTACTGGTTTTACGACCAATACTTGGGCGATCTCCCGGACTTGCGCCGGGTGGAAGACTACCAGCCAGCCCTGACCAGCGTCGTGCTCGACCGCCACGGCCAGTTGATCGCCGAGTTCCACGAGGAGAGGCGCCGGCTGGTTCCCATCGCACAAATCCCCCGGGTCACCCAACTCGCCTTCGTGGCCGCCGAGGACAAGAACTTCTTTCAACACGGGGGCCTGGACTACACGGGGATCCTTCGCGCCGCCCTGGCGAATGTGATGGGGGGCGGCATCAAGCAGGGCGCATCGACCATCACCCAGCAAACGGTCAAGAGCCTCCTGCTCAGCCCCGAGCGGACCTTCCGGCGCAAGATCCGCGAAATGGTGCTGGCCCGGCGCATCGAAGACTATTTCACCAAGGACGAGATTCTCTACCTCTACGTCAACCAGATTTATTTTGGTCATGGCGCCTGGGGAATCGGCCAGGCGGCTCGGGATTATTTCGGCAAGGAGGTCCAGGACCTCACCATCTCCGAGTCGGCCCTACTCGCCGGCCTCCCCCAACGCCCCAGCGACTACTCGCCCTACCGCAATCCCGACTCCGCCGAACGACGCCGTCTCTACGTGTTGCGCAGGATGCTGGCCGATGGATTTATCGAACCTGGGCAATACGAGGAAGCCGTCGCCCACCGGCCCACCATCCGAAGTCATCCCGATGACGAAAACCTCGGAGAGGCCGACCACTTCTCTGAATTCATTCGTCGCTATCTCTTCGACACCATCGGGGGAGAGGTCGTCCTCCGAGACGGGCTGACCATCGAAACCACCTTGGATCTCGGGCTCCAAAAAGCCGCGGTCGCCGCGCTTCGCAAGGGCCTCGAGGCCCACGACCATCGCCAGGGCTACCGGGGCCCTATACGTCGGGTGGACCCCAGCGAGATCGACGCCGAGGTACTTCGCCTGGGTGATTTGAACGCGGAGCACTTGCCCGTGCCCGAAGCGCTGGCCGGGGACCAAGAGGACGGCGGCGACGCGGTGGTTTTCGAAACCCCCAGGCCTGTGATCCCCTTTGGCCAAGCCCTGGAGGGGGTAGTGGCCGGTGTCGATGCTGAGACCCAGCGCGCCCGGGTCATTTTT
>CAWVXN010000013.1:0-17334 GCA_963933695.1 uncultured Myxococcales bacterium
AGCGTGCGCCGTCCGTACGTCGGCATCCTGGCCCTGTTCGATGACTTCCTTGGCAAGAGCCACTGCCAAGGGACCGCGAGTCGCCACACTCTCCCCAGCGGCCAGCGCTCTCCCAAGCAATTCGTCCCCTGGGAAAACCCGGTTCGCCAGGCCGATCCTGAGCGCATCGTCCGCGCGAATGGGATCTCCGCTGAGCACCAACTCCTTCGCCCACGCAACCCCCACGCGCCGGACCAGTCGACTCGTGCCCCCGAAGCCTGGGATCAAGCCCAGTGCGACTTCGGGCTGACCAAAACGAGCTTTCTCCGAGGCATAAATCCAATCACAGGCCAGAGCCAATTCGCAGCCTCCACCCAGGGCGTAGCCGTTCACTGCGGCCAGGGTCGGGATGGGCAGCGCCTCAAGAGCAGCGAATGTCGAGTGGCCCAGCTTCGAGAATTTTTCCGCCGCCAGGGGATCGAGACCCCGCATCTCGGCGATATCGGCTCCCGCCGCAAAGGCCCTGCCCTCACCCGTCAGAACCAGCGCCCGAACGCTGTCATCTTCGGCCACGTCGGCAATCGCCGACCCGATCGCGTTGAGCGTGGCCCGATCCAGGGCATTCAAGGCTTTGGGCCGATTCAGGGTCAGGACGGCCACCGCTCCGTGTCTTTCGTTCCGAACGCAATCGCTCATGTTCACTGCTCTCCTCAGGGCCAAAAAATGGGCAAGCGAGGAAGCTCTCTCACCCGCTGCTGACATGAAAAACCTATCCGGCGAGCTTAGCTTCCGGCCCTTCCATCGGTGCGCCCGGTGCCGGAAACTTCTCGGGGCCCAGCGGGCATGCTTAAAGGTGGCTGGATCCGCGCCTGGCGGATTGAGCGTGTCGCCGGAATTCCCAGCGGCTAAAAATGGCTCCTCCCACGGCCCCCTCGTGGATCGGCCATGGTATCGTCGGCGACTGCTTGTTCAGCTAAGCGGCTAATAAAAGGGGGGGACCATGTCCGACCAACGATCAATCACTGCTTCCGTGGCCTATTGGGGGAGCATTGCAGCGCTCACCACTGGGATTTGCGGGCTCCTCGGTATCCAGTTCCGGCTACTTCAACCCATTACGGGCTTCTACCTCTTCGCCCTGGGGACCCTTGTGGGGGGCATCTTTGCCCTCTCCGTCGGATTGGCCGCTCTCTGGGTCACCCGGCATCACCCTTCAGGAATCGGCCGAAAGCGAGCCTGGATCGCCAGCGCAATCGGCTTCGCGCTGAGCATGCTACTCGTGACCTCAGCCCTGCCCGGACGTGAATTCCCACCCATCAATGACATCACGACGGATCTCGCCGACCCGCCGGCTTTCGCATCGGCGAGCCTCATCCCCGCCTACGCGGGTTTCGACATGGGCTATCCGGCAGAGTTCGTTTCCGTCGTCCAGGAAGGTTATCCAGACCTCGCGTCCCTTGAACTGAACCTCACCCCGAGCGCGGCTTATACACGATCCGTTGAAACCGCCAAGGATTTGGGCTGGGACGTCACCCACCAGGATCCGGCGAAGGGTCGTTTTGATGCGAGCGACACCACTCGAATCTTCCGTTTCGTGGACGACATCACCGTGCGCATCCGGCCCCAGGGTTCGGGTTCGGAAGTCGATATTCGCTCGCGCTCTCGAGTGGGACGCGGAGACCTAGGAGCCAACGCCCAGCGAATCGGCGTTTTCTATGAAGGCCTGAGATCCCGCTAAAACTCCGGGGCTAAAGGCCCAGGGCCTCGCGCGCGGTTTCCCTTGCCCATCGATAGTCCGCCTTACCGCTGGGCGCGCGAACCATCTTTTCGACAAAAACGAACACCTTCGGAAGCTTGTAGCGCGTGATGTGTTCGTTGGCCGTCGCGCAGAGCTCCTCCTCGCTGACCTCTTCGCCGACGCGGAGTTGAACGATCGCTGTCACCTGGCTCCCCCAACGCTCGCTCGGTGTGCCACAGACGACGCAGTCGTAGACACTGGTATGATGCTTGAGGGCGAGTTCGACTTCCTCGGCGAATATTTTCTCGCCGCCGCTATTGATGGTCACCGAATCCCGACCCAGGAGTCGCAAACGACCATCTTGCTCTAGCCAAGCCCTGTCCCCGGGCACCGAGTATCGCACCCCAGCCACCGTGGGAAATGTCTGGAGAGTCTTCGCCTCATCCTTGTAATAACCCAGGGGCATGCGGCCTTTCCGAGCGAGCCACCCCCGCTCGTCCGAACCCGGCTCCAGGATGTGGCTCAGGTCCTCGGAGAGAACCATATTGTTTTCGCCCAAATCGAAGTTCCCCGTGGACGCCCCGGTTTCCCGGGTGGACACATGGGTCGCCTGGGCGCCGGATTCCGATGAGCCCAAGGCATCCAGAATCCGAATGTCCGGCAGCAGGTCGAGCAGTTCCTGTTTCAGAGAAGCGGTAAAAATGGCGCCACCCGAAGTCACCATAAATAGACTCGAGAGGTCGTATTGCTTCGCGCGAAGCTGGTCGATCAGCGGGCGCGCAAAGGCATCGCCCACGATGGCCAGGGTATTGCCCTTCTCCCGCTCGAGAGTCGACCAGATATCGTCGGGGTTGAGCCGTTCTACCTCGGACTGCACCAGCACAGTGCCCCCGACATGCCACATATTGAACGCGACCCAGTGTGCAGCGCCGTGCATAAAGGGCGGCGCGGGTAGGGAACGAATGCCACGACCCGAACTCGCCTTTTCCTGGATGGAGGCAAGACTGGGCGGCAACTTGGAACTCAGCGCCGAGTAGAAAATTTCCTCCTGGCGCCAGAGCACGCCTTTCGGCATCCCGGTAGTGCCCCCGGTGTAGAGAACATAGAGATCGTCGGGGGACAGATCACCGGGCAACGGTGCCGGCGTTGCCGCCGCAAGCGCCTTTTCGTAATCCAGAGCACCTTCGAGCAGCGCGTTACCACTGCCGTCTTCCACCTGGATCAATAGACGCGTCTGGGGAATCTGGTCTCGTATCTTCTCCAGCAAGGGGGCGAAGGCGGCGTGGTAGATCACCGCCCGGGCATCGGCGTTTTCAAAGAGATAGAGGAGCTCCTCCTCCACGTAGCGATAATTGACATTGAAGGGGACACAGCGCGCCTTGAAGGCACCGAGCATTCCCTCAAGGTATTCATTGCCATTGTGGAGATAGAGCGCGATGTGATCCTGTCCGGACTCCCAGCCCCTGAGGCCGGCTCGCTCTCGGCGACAGCCCAGGTCGTGCGCCCGTAATACATCCGCAAGCCTCCGCGTGCGATCGGTCACCTCGGACCAACTGAAACGGCGGTCCCGGAAGACAATGCACTCGCGTTCCGGAATGACTTCGGCAATGGCTTCGTGAATCAGGGCGAGGTTCATCATGTCGAGGGGACTCCAGAGATCGGGCCAAGAAGAACTAAAAGTCTCGTTTTTCCAGGCTCAACGCAATGCCGCGTAACCTGAAACTCAGAGGCTATCGCAGAGTCGAAGAGTCCCCAGAATCGCATCGAGAGTCGGTTCCACCCGGGTCAAATCGGATCCCGCAGTCAGTTCGGCGAATCCCCCATCGGCGCCCTGCTCACCCAAGAGATCGGTCAGAAGATCAAAGGGCGCGAGGCCTGCGCCCGGAATCACCAGGGTTTGACAATGGAGGAGAGTCCGAAGCGTGAGGCCCGCCTCGTAGATCCGCATGCGAAAACCGCGTTCCAGTTCGCGTCCGATCCATTGCAGCGCGGTGTCGGCCTCGTCATGACCCACGTTGGTGAAGAAGACGCCGAAAGCAGTCAGCGCTTCCCAGTTGCGACCCGAAATTCGCTCGGGAGTGAAGAGTCCGGCCAGGAACTCCCCCGCCGCATCGAGGACTTCCGGACGCACCACACGGGTTCTTCCAAGCAAACCCGCCACCATGCCCGTCGCGAAAATACGATTCTCACCAACGACCTCCGGGTTCCCCCAGGAGCCGTCCTCCAATTGAATCGAGTGCATAAAGACCGCGGCGCCCTCGACACAGGGGTGGTGGTGCATACCCAGATCCGAGAGGGCGATCAGCGCTTCCAAAGTGCCCAGGCAATGGGAGTCCAACTGGCCCGCGTGGGCCTCGGTCAGACCCGGTGCCCCCGCTTCGCCCAGTCCCAGGAGCGGGAACGAGCCATCCGGGTTCTGGGTTTCCGAAATTCGCCGGGTGCATTCGTCCAGAGGCTCTGCCCCGAGCACGCCCCGAACCCTGAGCCGGGCCAGTTCTCCTCCATGACGATCCACAAAACCGAGCCCCTGTTCCAGAGCAGTCGCCGCACGCAGTCGAAGCGCCTCTAGCTCTTCAGGGGAGGGCGAATCCGACGGGCCGTCCTCGATCTGGATGCCCTGCGGACCCAGTACCAACCCCTCTGTCCGAATCCGGCTCAACCCGGAGCCTGCCCGTCGGACTCCACCTCGAGAAGGCAGCCATTCAGGTAGCGACCCTCGGGATGGTAGATCGAGAAGGGGTGATCCGCGGGCGCGCCCAGGGTGCGAAGCCAGCGCACGCCACGGTGTGCATCCAGAGCGGCCCCAAATACGATCTTCTGAAAAAGATCGGGGTCGATGTGGTGGGAACAACTGAAGGCGAGTATGAATGCCGAAGGTGATGCGCAGCGAAGCGCGTGCAGGAGCATATCCTTGTAGGCCCTGGACGCAGCCTGGACCGCACGACGCGAGCGCGCCAGGGGTGGGGGATCCAGAATGATCAGGTCATATTTTTCCCCCGCGTCCGCCGCAGTCCGAAGTGCCTCGAACGCATCCGAATGGCGCACCTCGATGGGACACTCCAGTTGGTTGAGCGTCAGGTTCGACGATGCTGTTTCCAGCGCTGCCTGGGAAGAGTCCACAAGAACCAAGCCCTTGGCACCGCCCCGCCCGGCCGCCACCGCAAAGCCTCCCGTGTAGCTGAAGACATCCAGGGTCCGCCGGCCCCCAGCAAGCCCTTGCACCAGGTCCCGTGCATCCCGCTGATCGAGATAGAAACCGGTCTTCTGCCCCTGCATGAAGTCCACCGCGTAGCGTCGACCGCGCTCCTCGAAAGCCGCGAGTCCGGAAGGGTTTCCCCAGAGCACGCCTTCATCGGGAGAAATGCCCTCCCTCCGAGCCGAGGTGTCGTCCCGGCGCCGATAGCCGTGGGGAGCGTCCGTGAGTTCCTCCAGGCACCGAGCGATTCGTTCCGCCCGGGCGTGCATGCCGGCAGTCAGGAACTTCACCACCAAGACATCGCCCATGCGGTCCACCACCAGCCCGGGCAACCCGTCGCCTTCGGAGTTGACCAGGCGCAGACCCGTGGTTTCTGTCAGGAGCGGATGGTCCCTGCGCCGGGCCAGCGCGGCTTCAATTCGCCTCTCAAGGAGAGCTTCGCCGGGATCCTCCTTGCCAAACGCAAGCAAGCGGACGCGAATGCTTGAATTCGCCGAGTAGTGACCGTGCCCCAGTACCCCGCCGGAATCCGACAGCACCCGGACCCAGGCCCCGCTTTCAGAGGCACCGGGCTCCTTGGCCACAGCCCCGGAAAGAACCCAGGGGTGCTGGCGAAGGACAGAACGCTCGCGACGGGCTGAGAGAATGATGTCAGTCATGATCCGGGTAAGTTCGTCCATCTGGAGCGTCCCAACAAGCAGCAACCCCGCTAGAATTCGTGCCTCTCAAACTGAAAGAAAGTGCCTTCCTTGGATTCCCCAGCTTCCCCTCGCGGCCCAGGCTCCGGCTCCCCTGCCTTGCCCTCCCCTACATCTCCCTCCCCTACATCTCCCTCCCCTACGTCGCCCTCCCCGGCCGGAAATCGTTTGGCCTCGGAGTCCAGCGCCTATCTCCTCCAGCACAGTCAGAATCCCGTGGACTGGTATGCCTGGGGGCCCGAAGCGCTGGATCGCGCTCGGGAACTCGACCGGCCGCTGTTGATCTCCATCGGCTACAGCGCTTGCCACTGGTGCCACGTCATGGAACGGGAATCCTTCGAGAACGAAGCGACCGCCGCGCTCATGAACAAGCACTTCATCTGTATCAAGGTCGATCGCGAAGAGCGCCCGGATGTGGACCAGATCTACATGGACGCCGTGGTCCGGCTCAATCAGGGGCGCGGCGGCTGGCCGCTGACCGCCTTTTGCCTACCCGACGGGAGCCCCTTCTTCGGCGGCACCTACTATCCCGACGAGCCCCGCCACGGCATGCCCAGCTTCGGCCAAGTTCTCGAGGCTCTGGCCGACGCCTATGCGAACCGCCGAAACGAGGTCGACGAAGCGGGCCAGCGCATCGTCGGCTCCCTTTCAGTTGAAATCGAGCCCGGGAGCGGCGCCGAAATAGGTATCCAGGCAGCCCTCCAGGCCAGCCGCATTCTCATGAAAAACGCGGACACCGAGCACGGAGGCTTCGGCCCGGGTCCGAAGTTTCCCACGCCCACCAACCTCGAACTGCTCCTGGCCACGGTGGACCTCCTCCCCCCGGACGAGGCGAGAAGCGTGGCGGTTCAGCTCGCGCACACTGCCCGCCAGATGGCGCGCCGGGGCCTCTACGATCATCTGGCCGGCGGCTTTCACCGCTATTGCGTGGACGACGATTGGACCATCCCCCATTTTGAAAAGATGCTCTACGACCAGGGTCTGCTCCTGCGCGTCTATGCCGAACTCCTCCGGCGGGGAGGCAAGGTGGGCGAACTCGCTTGGCCCATGCGCGAAACTGTCGACTATCTCCGCCGGGAAATGACTTCCCCCGAAGGCGGCTTCTACGCGAGCCAGGATGCCGATGCGGATGGTGTAGAGGGGGCCTTTCACGTCTGGACTCCTGAGCAAATTGGGTCGCTGCTGGGGGACCGGGCGCCCGCCTTCTGCTCGGCCTACGGAGTCGATGAGCACGGGAATTTCGAGGAGGGCACCACCCACCTGATCGACTCAGGGGGTGCGCCTCGAGAGCAGTTCGCCGAGGAGCGCGCCGAACTACGCGCCGTTCGCGAGCAGCGCATCGCCCCTGCCCTGGACCGCAAGCGGGTTGCCGCTTGGAACGGCTATACGGTATCGGGACTGGTGCGAGCCGCCGAATCTCTCGGCGACCCGTCGATTCTCGTCGACGCGACCACTGCCATGGATTTCGTTCTCGACGAAATGGTTGATCAATCCGGGCGTCTCCACCGGGTCTTCAACCAGGGGCGAGCAAGCGTGCCGGCTTTTCTCGACGATCACGCCGCCCAACTTGATGCCTGCCTGGATCTCTACCGCGCGGGTGCTGGCGAACGCTTCCTCACCGCCTCCCTGCACTTCGCCCAGGAAATCGGGGACCGCTTCTTCGACGAAGCCCGGGGCGAACTCTTTTTCACTCCTTCGGATGGCGAGCCCCTCGTTCACCGGCCGGGTTCCGACCACGACGGGGCCACCCCGGCCGCTGCCGGACTCGCGGTCGTCGGGCTCACTCGCCTGGCCCATCTCTCCCAACTCGCGCCCATCGAGGCCCAGATCCAACGGATCATCCAAAGCCAGGCGGCCGTCCTCGAACGCTCGCCCCACGCCCTCCCGACCCTACTCCGAGCCGTGGTTCTTCGCGCCCGGGGACTCTCGGTCGCCGTTATTCGCGGTGCACTCGAGGATTCGCGAACCCTGGCCCTCGCGGCCCGGGCCCGGCGGGTGCTGCTGCCCGACGATGCCGTCGTGGTGCTCGCACCCGGGGCCCCGCGTCCCGTCGGTGTGGGGGCCGATTGGCTTCGAGACCGGGAACCCGAACCGGGGCAGCCCACAGCCTGGGTCTGCCAAGGCACCCGATGCTCGCTTCCTACCGGCGATCCCGACGCGATCGGTCCTCTCGCTCCACTCCCCTAAAAAGGGGAGCCATCGCTTCTTCGCTCATGGGCCCCTCCTTCCAGGGGCTTCCCTGCGCTGCTAGGCTCACGGCGCGTTATTTCATACCCCCCGTACCCTATCGATGGAAAGAGCTCCGTGAATATCAGGATTTGCTTCGTATGCTTGGGGAACATCTGCCGCTCTCCCACAGCCGAGGGAATCATGCGTGCTCTTCTCGAGGACTCGGCGCTCGAGGAGGCCGTTGGGGTCGAGAGCGCGGGTACCAGCGCCGAGCACTTGGGTGACGAACCCGACCCACGCGCCCACGAGACCGCCGAGCAGCACGGGGTCACCGTCGATGGCACCGCCCAACAATTCGAGATCGAGGACTTCGATCGCTTCGAGTACATCCTCGCCATGGACGCCGAGAATCGCGACGAACTCTCGTCTCTTGCCCCCGACGAGGACTCCGAGGAAAAGATCTTCCTGATTCGCGACTTCGAGACCAATGCACGGCGCGATCAGGATGTGCCCGATCCCTACTACGGGGGCGCCGATGGATTTGACGAAACTTTTCAAATTCTGGATCGAGCCTGCCGAGGACTCCTCGAACACCTGGTCAGCCAGCACGATCTTGATCGCTGATGGAGCCCGAGCTTCGCGAACACATCGATGCACTGCTGCCGGCACCGATCAAGACGGCAGAGCCCGTGGAAGGCGGGAGCATCGCTGAGGGATGGCGAGTCGAGGTGGCATCGGGAGAAATCTATTTCGTCAAGCATTACGAGGACGCACCCGATGGGCTCGTCCAGGCCGAGGCCCAGGGACTCGAGTGGCTCGCCGAGGCCGACACTCTGGCCACGGTCCGGGTGGCCGCCGTGTGCGACTCGGCCCCCCTATTGATTCTGGACTGGATCGAATCGGGTAAGCCAACCGCAGATTTCGCCGAGGGCCTGGGTGCGGGCCTCGCTCGGCTCCACAATTTTGGTGCGCCTTATTTTGGCCTTTCCGAGGACAACTTCGTTGGGAAGCTTCCCCAAGCCAACGGAACCTGCGAGCGGTGGTCCGACTTCTACGCCTACCGCCGTATTGAGCCTCTGGTCCGCCGAGCCCAGGATGCGGGTAGCCTGCCCAAGAGCCTGGCCCGGGAAGCGAGCCGAATGCTCAGCCGCTTTGACACACTGTGTGGACCCGAGGAAGAACCCGCTCGCCTGCACGGCGATCTCTGGAACGGAAACGTCATGACTGGATCGAGCGGGAAAGCGGTTCTCATTGACCCCTCGGTCTATGGGGGCCACCGGGAGATCGACCTGGCCATGATGCGCCTCTTCGGCGGCTTTCCCGAACGCACCTTCGACGCCTACGCGAACCAGCACCCCTTGTCCGAAGAGGCCGCGGACCGCGTTCTCTTCTATCAGTTATACCCGCTGCTCGTCCATATCACGCTCTTCGGCGGCGGCTACGTCGATCAATTCGCCCAGGCGCTACGCGCGTATCGCTAGGCGCGTATTGATGGGCGCCTATTGATGGGCGCGTATCGAGAGGCCCGCCAAAAGAGACCGGCGGCCCCTGGACCTTCCCATTCAAACATGCACCCCGGTTCAAAAATCCAGCGAGAGCCCCACAATAAAATTGAACTTGGGCGAGGGGTAGAAGTTCTCCACCCCCCCGTAGGCGACGCCGAATTCCGAGTATTCGGCATCCGTCAGATTGTTCAGATCGACAAATACAGACATCTTCTTCCATGCGTATTTCAGCTTGGCATTTAGCGCAAAGTAGGAGGCCTGGTCGGGCAAGGCGTTGGCGAAGTCGCTGATGAAGGGCCGAGCCCCCACGTACACTCCGTCCGCCGCCAGAGAAAAACCGCCACCGATGTCGAGCAGCCCCGACAAGGTGAACTGGTGCGCGGGCACACCCGGTATGGCATTCCCCGTGTAGAGTGGACTGCGTACAATCTCGGCGTCGGTGTACACATATCCCACGCGGAACTTGAGTTTCTTCAGAGTCGAATATGCGGACAACTCGAGCCCCAGGCGGCGCGTTTCTCCGTCGAGGTTTTCGTTTTCAAAGCTTTGCGGGTCGTAAAATATTTCGTCCTCAGTATTGATCTGGAAGAAGTTGAGGTTCATGCCCGATCGCTCGTCGTATCGATATCGGATCCCCGCTTCGTAATCCTTTGAGACTTGGGGAAGCAGCAGCTTGACCGCTCCATGGGGACAGAACGCGAAGCCGTCGGCGCAGTAGATATTGTAGAGCTCATCCAATACGGGAAACCGAAAACCCCGCGAGTAGCTGAAGTACGCATCGAAACTGGAATTAACTCGATAGGTGATTCCCGCTGTGTAGAGATTTTCATCCAGAGTCTCGGCCTCGTTGTGCACTGCGGAGTCGATGGTGAATTCAGCTTTTTCGTATCGGTAGCCCACCGAGAGAGACACTCCGTCCATCGGCACCAATTCCTCATATACGAAATATCCGTAGTCCTTCTTCTTGAGACCTACTAATGCCGCAGCGGCATAGTTGTCGGTGATCCCAGCGTCGTTCGACTCGTAGTCAAAGCCGAAGGTCAGGTGATTTTCGAGGCCGAAGACGTCTTTGTCCAAAATGAACTGCGGCGAAGCGGCGATCGTCTTGGTATCGGTGTCAGATTGGTAAAAGAGGGAGGGTAGGACTGCTTGGGAATCCCTCTGGCGAAGGGAAGCGTCCAGCTGGAAGCGAGTGTGATCGCCAAGATCAACTTCCATTCCACCCTTCACGAAATAGTCTTCGATGTCGGTGAAGTCGCCGGGCGTTGATGAATGTCGCCGAGAAAACTCTGAAATCTCGCTGGAGGTGAGCGCCCCCGGCAAACGGGCTTCGTTGTCGGTGTATCCCCCGCTTAGGCTCAACTGGAGGTTCTCGGCCGGGTAGTAGCGGAAATCAACACCCAGGGAATCGAACTGAGTCCCGCTGTTTTCCCGATAGCCCTCGGAGTGCTGCCGGCTCCCCGAAAAGGCGTATTTCAGCTTTCCCTCGGAGCCCCGGATATATCCTGTGGTATCCAGGGTCGCGTAGCTCCCCATGGCGACCTTGACCCCCGCCTCAAATTCCTGGCCCTCGTGGGTGATGATGTTGATCACGCCCCCAGAAGCGTTGTCGCCATAGATGACACTGCTTCGCGCGCCCCGAATGATCTCGATACGATCCACGCGGTCCAGGGGCATCGTGGTCCAATCCGTTCCGCTGAGATCCGCCGAGTTGATTCGGCGACCGTCGACCAACACAAGGGTATTGAGCGCTGCGGTCTCCCCGAAGCCGCGAATGTCCACGGTATAACTCGCGCGGTTGCCGGCAATATCGGTGACGTGAAGGCCCGCCTGGGCGCGCAGGAGGTCGGGGATATTGCGCGCCACGCTGGCTTCGATCTCCTCCGCCGTGATCACACTGACATTCGCCGGAATCGAGTCGAGCCGCTTGGGGTAACGCGTCGCCGTGACCACCATCTCTTCCCGAGATTCCGCCGAAACGTCGGGGAGTCCCGGATCTTCCTCTGCCGCGCCCACGCCCTGCCCGACCCCCATCATGATCAGCGCGGCAAGGATACCTTGCGCGTTCGTCCGTCCACTCAGCATTTCGTGTTCCCTGATACCCAGTTGGGTCCGGGGCATAAAAAACCCCGAACCGATAAAATCGATCCAGGGATGTCCCTTGCTATCCGCTGATTCAGGGCAAGCCTCGGTCCGTCAAGGATCTTGCCGAGCGCCTGGGCAGGTCTTCTGACTTTCGGATCGTCCTACTCGCCACACCTTCCCGGCCCCTCTTGCTGGCCAGTGGTCTCCGTGGCTTTCGTCCCCGATTACAGCGACGGGCTCGTCCCTGATTTTCACAGGGTTCCCTTTTATGCGTCCGTCGGGCTCCATCGGTGGGCGGATCAAAGAATCCGGACCGAACCTCGTTCCCAGGCGGGTGTCGCACCCAAGCACATTTATTTTTTCCGGGGTCCTCGGTTCAAGGTTTCCCCGCTCGTGGTGAAGTTGTCCCTCCGTCCATTTCCCAGGTCGCGAGGCGCCCCGATCTGCGGTTTTTTCGCCCCCGGGATCAAGAGATCCGTCCAGACGCTGAAGCGCGGCAAGGGATACACCATGCACTCGGGGAGGACCACGGGGTGGCCCAGGGGGGAGGCGAAGGTGGAGAGTGGGGTGGAAGAAGGTGTGGTGGGCGGAGTGGAGAGTCGGAAGAGTCCGGAGAGCGCGTAACAGGGGAGCAATTGCGCCCCAAAGTAGCCTTGCTATGATACTGACCAGTCAGTTCTCTGTCTTTTCACTCCGAAAGCGACTCTGTGTCCCCCCAGAACGAAACCAAGCGACATCGGATTCTTGATGCGGCCCGCCAGATCTGTTCGCAAAACGGCTACGAAGCCGCGCGAATGGATGACATCGCCCATGTGGCCGGGGTCTCCAAGGGGACCCTCTACAATTTCTTCGAAAGCAAGGAATCGCTCCTGATCGCGACCGTGCTGGCCACCCACGAGGATTTTGTCGTGGTTCTCCCCGCCGTCTCGGATCCCAATCTCGACCCCCGACTCCGGCTCGAGGCGCTCATTGAGTCCCTCGCCGACGGCTTCGACGGCATCACTCAACATATTGTTCTCAGCCATCTGACCTGGAGCGCGGTCCTCACTTCGCCTTCGGGTCGCCAGCAACTCCTGGCAACCCTGCGTTCGATCTACTCGGGCTACGACCAACAATTGCAATCCATTTTGGAGGCAGGTATTCAAACGGGTGTCCTAAAACCGGAACTCGACGTCCCGGTGGTGGCCGCCAACTGGATCGCCATCTACGACGGCCTTCTCTACCGCGCCGGTTTCGAAGATGACGAGCCGAACCCCGCCTATACACCCGCCGGGGTCAGGCGCTCCTTGGGTTGGTTGACCGAGCAGTTGCTCAACCCCGGCTCGGCGCGCCAAGAAAAATTTGCACTTGAAAAGGGGACTGTCCGCCCATGACGGACGCCAATGAAAACCGCCCAGAGCGAGCGGGCAAAGGACTTAAGTTCACTTTCCTCGGCATCGCGGCCGCCGGCCTAGTGGCGGGGGGGCTTCTTCGTGCCACCGCTCCCGACCCCGAGTCCCTTCCCCCCGCGTTGGCCCAAGCGCCTGTGCTCCAGATCTATCGCCTTGAGGCCCGGCCCTTCCAGTCGCGCACCTCGATCATTGGCCTTCTGGAACCTCGGAGGGAAGTGGAGATATTCGCCGAGACCAATGGCCGGGTCATGGAAGTCGGTGCCGACGAATTCGATGCTGTCTCTGCCAACCAGGTGCTGGTCCGGATGGATCCGCTGCTCGCCAAGGCAGGGGTCAACCGGGCGGAAGCCGCCATTGCCCGGGCTAAGAGCCAGGGCATTCTTGCCCGGGCCAACCTCCAGAGGAACCAGGGACTGGCCAAGGTCGACGTGTCGAGCCGAGCCGCCCTGGACGAGGCCGAAAATTCCGCGCGACAAGCGCGGGCCGCGCGCCTGGAGGCCGAAGCGGCCCTGGCTGAGGCCAGAGATCGCATGGCCAAAACGGTCATCGCTTCCCCCTTCGAGGGCGTCCTTCAGAATTTTAGCGTCGAGGCGGGTGAGTATCTTCGGCCCGGCGAACAAATCGGCCAATTGCTCGATGTCGATGCCCTGCGCATCCGAATCAGCCTGACAGATCGACAAATCGTATCGGTTGTCCCGGGCACCCTGACCTCCATCAAGGTCGATGCCCGGCCGGGGGAAATATTCGGGGGCCAGGTGATCTCCGTGGGAGGCGCAGCCGACACCCTCAGCCGGAAGTTCCCTCTCCTAGTCGAAGTGGACAACAGTGCCGGACGCCTGCTGCCCGGCATGGTGGCTCGCGTGGACTTGCGACTGGGAGAAAGCCGCGAGTTCATGGCCCTTCCCCTGGATGCTGTGGTGAATGAATTCGGACTCAAGCATGCATTCGTGGTCGTCAGGGACGACAAGTCGGGTTGGCTAGCCGTAAAACGGCGCATCGAAGCTCGCGTCATTCCCTTCCGCCCAACTGAATTGGAAGTGGTCGCCGGACTGGCCGAAGGGGAACTTGTGGCCATCTCGTCCATCCGCCAGTTGCAGGATGGGATGGCCGTCCAGCCGGTCACCTCCGATGCGGACGGAACTCACGTAATCAGAAAGAGCAAACCGTGAGCCTGGTTCGCTTCTCCGTTCGTCAGGTCGTGCTCGTCAACCTCTCCTTCGTCGTATTGATGCTGGCCGGGCTCCTGGTGAGCAACCGAATTCCGGTCGACGTCTACCCGGATATCTCTTTCAACTCGGCGATTCTCGTCACGCCCTGGCCCGGGGCGTCGGCGGATGAAGTCGAGCGCCTTGTGACCCGCAAGATCGAGGATGAAGTCCGAGATATTGCCGGCATCAAGGAGTGGTACAGCTTCTCCTCCGAGGGACTATCGGAAATAAACATCGAGTGGGCGGAGACCCTCAGCGAATTCGAGCAGCAGGCGGCGCTCAATGAACTGCGCGCCGCGATTGATCGGGTGGCGGATCTGCCTAGCGATGTGGACGAAAGTATTCTGAGAGAGCTCTCGGTTTCAGAGGTCTCCAACGTCTGCATGATCACCTTGACCGATCTGGGCAACGTCGGCGAATTCACCCTGCGCGAACTGGCCCGAGGGATCGAACGTAAGGTCGAACGCCTCGAGGGTGTCCGTAAGGGAAACTTGATGGGCGCTCGCGATCGCGAACTGCGGGTCTACGTCGACAAGGACAGGGCTCTCCAGTTCGACATCACGCTCGAAGAAATCAGTTCCGCCATAGCCCGAAACAACATCAACTTGCCGGGTGGCACCTTCTCAAGCGCATCCCAACAGGAAACCACCGTCCGCGGCATGGGCAATTTCACATCGCCCGAAGACCTGGCCAACACCATCATTCGCAAGAATCCCGACGGCCATCACACCACGCTGAAAGAGATTGCCACGGTGCTTCCGGACTTCGAGAAACGCCGCAGCTATGGCTACCTGAATGGCGAACCAGCCATTCTAATTGGAATCTCAAAAAAATCAGGGTCCGACATCGGAGACGTCGTTCAACGCGTTCGCGACCTCGTAAGCCAGGAATCGGGCAATCTTCCGTCCGGCGTCGAGACCGCGGTCATCTGGGATCAATCCAACTTCGTCAAAAAGAGAATCGGAATTCTACGCGACAATCTGGCCTTGGGCGTAGTTTTGGTCATCTTCGTGCTCTGGCTGACTGTTGGTTTTCGCAATTCGCTGCTTGCGATCTTGGGTATTCCCTTCTCTTTCCTCACGGCTTTGCTGATTTTCCCGATACTCGGCATCACGATCAATCTTCTCAGCCTCGTGGGCTTCGTCATGGTCTCGGGCATGCTGGTCGCCGATGCGATTATCGTCATTGAGAATATCTATCAACACATCGAAGCGGGAGAACCCCTGGTCGAAGCCGTGATCAACGGCGCCGAAGAGGTGATGTGGCCGGTCATTTCGGCTGTATTCACGACGATCGCCGCCTTTGTCCCCATGCTGCTGGTCACGGGAACCAGCGGTCAGTTCATGTCAATTCTCCCCAAAACAGTCATCGCATGCCTCGCCGCATCGTTGATCGAGTGCCTTCTCGTCCTCCCGGCTCACTACCTTGAGTGGGGGAGTACCTCTCGCGCGGAAGACACCCTGGCCAGCCAGAAATCGCAAAAGGGGATCATGGCGTGGAGCCACAGGCTCCGGGCCCGCACCGATCGGACCATCAGTTCTTTGCGAAGCGCCTATGTCCGCGGCCTCGAACGCGTGATGGCCCATCGGGGAGCCTTCCTCCTCGCCTGCGTCGGCGCGTTCATCTTTGCCCAGGGACTCTCCAGCCGGGTCCGTGTTGATCTCTTCCCCAGCGACTTCAACCAACTCTTCGTCTCCATCGAGACGCCCGTAGATTTCAGCATCGAGGAATCCAACGAAGTTATCCTGCAACTCGAAGCCGCCCTCGAACCCCTGGCGGATGAGTTCCTCTCTGTCTCCACCTACGTGGGGCAAGGCATGTCGGCCGAGGAACGCCCGATTTTCGGAAGCAACTACGGCGTCTTCTACATCTCTTTCAAGGACGGTGAAGAAAATATCGCGGACCCCGGGCGAATGGTGCGTCTCGTCCGCCAGACCCTCGGGGCCTATCGCGCCGAGAACCCCTACGGAATCCAAAAGCTGATCGTAGTGCCCCCACGCAACGGTCCGCCCATTGGAAAACCTGTCGCAGTGAGGATCATTTCCGAGGACTACGACCGCGCCAAGCAGGTCGCGGCGAACATGAAAGTCGAGTTGGCGAGCATGCCCGGAGTTTTCAACATCGAGGACAACATGCCCCTGGGACGCAAGGAGTTCCGGGTAGGGCTCGACGACTACCGGGCGTCGCTCCACGGCATCAGTTTCGATCGAGTAGGCATTGCGCTTCGGGGCGCCAATGATGGGCTCGTCCCCTCCACCTACAAGGATCCTCTGTCGGACGAAGACGTGGACATTCGCGTACTTCTCAGGGAAGACCAGCGCGCCAGCGCCGGGGATCTGATCGATGTCGAGTTGCGGACCCCGGGGCAGTACCGCGTCAAGATCGAAGATGTGGGAACAGTGGCCATGAGCCGCGGCTACCAACGTCTCTATCACTTCGACGCCCAGCGGGCAGTCATCGTGTATGCCGATGTGGACAACCAGAGGGCCACTTCTGTTTCGGCCAATGAAGCTCTCCGAACGCGATTTAAAGATACGCCCCGGCAAAACCCCGGCATGTCTCTTGTTTTTGGCGGCGAGTACCAGGAAACAAACCGAACCTTCGAAGATATGGGGCGCGCATTCATGGTGGCGCTGATCGCGATTTACACAATTCTGGCCGCCCAGTTTCGGTCGTATTTGCAGCCCCTGGTGGTTATGTGCGTCATCGCCTTTGCCTATATAGGCGTCATTTTAGGCCTTTACCTCTTCGGCTATGCGCTCTCTATGTACGTCATGTACGCCATGGTGGGCCTTGCGGGAATCGTGGTGAACGATTCCCTCGTTCTCATCGACTTCGTGAACAAGGAACGCGAACGGGGCACACCGCCCCTCGAGGCTGTCCTTATCGCCGGACAACGGCGTTTTCGCGCGGTGCTCCTCACCACGGTGACCACCGTCGTCGGGCTGCTCCCCATGGCTATGGGACTGTCGGGCGTCTCCACTGTTTTCGGCCCCTTTGCGGCCGCCATTGTCGCGGGCCTTTGCTTCGCAAGCCTACTGACTCTTTTCGCGGTTCCCGCTCTCTACCTCGGCATCGAGAGCCTACGGAGTAAACTGATGAACCGACTGGGCTTGGCCCCCCCCCAACCGGCCTAATGGCTTCCGGAAGCTGAGACGATTTCGCTCCCCACTCACCACTCCCGGACCGAAGCCCTCGGTCGAGCTAAAATTGCACGGTTCCGAACTCTTTCCATTGTGCCAGAATAGGCAAACGTACTCACCGGCCGCAGCAACAGGCACCTCCTCGACTCGCTTCTTTTCGCCGCGGCCTCGAAATAGGAGATCCATTCATGTCATCCCTGAAACTCGGCGTTCAACTCGGTTATT
>CAWVXN010000014.1:0-17034 GCA_963933695.1 uncultured Myxococcales bacterium
TGGGCATCTTGATCAGATCGTGGATATGCGCGACGACTTTGAGATCCCGATGCTACCTTCGACAGTGGTGGGTCTCGACGTCAATCCGTTCTTTCGCTCGATCCTCGTTGACCGGGGCAGTGAGCATGGAGTGTTGGCCGGTAACCCGGTGATCACTCATGAGGGTGTGGTCGGCGTGGTGACTCGAACTTCGGCCCATGCGGCCAAGACGATGCTCGTACTTGATCGTCAAAGTGCGGTGGATGCGATTGTCCAGCGGAGCCGGACCCGTGGAATTTTGCAAGGTCGCGGGAGCGGGCAACTCGCATTCCAGTTCGAGGCTCAAGGCGGGGAGGTCCGGGTGGGCGACCAGATTCTGACCTCGGGGCTCGGAGGCGTTTATCCGAAGGGCCTGA
Source organism: uncultured Myxococcales bacterium (assembly GCA_963933695.1). Classification (GTDB taxonomy): domain Bacteria; phylum Myxococcota_A; class UBA9160; order UBA9160; family UBA4427; genus JAZXM01. The sequence continues at coordinate 396 of CAWVXN010000014.1, forward strand.
AGCTGGGCGAGGTAGCGGAATTGGCAGAAGCGGGAGGTAGCCTGATCCAAGTAGCTGCTGTCCGGGCGGCTGTGGACTTTGGGCGTTTGGAGCAGGTTTTTCTGATGCTGCGCCGGGGTCCCGGTATGGATCTCCTCTACGAAACTGGGGAGTTTTTTGATCCTTCTCCAGCACCCGTAGAAGAGCAGGTGGGCACGTCGGACGAAGACGTTGCCAACGCCGAGAGCTGATGATGAAGGTCTTTCTTGCCCTCTTCCTGGTTGCGCTACTTGCGGTGATGCTGGAAGGATCCCTGGCGACGATTGCACCGCCGCCCTGGTCTCCCGATCTTGGTCTGCTCTCGGTGATTTCAGTGGGTTTGCGATGGCGGGGCATGGCCATGGGCCTTGTGTTTGCCTACATGCTCGGGTCCTCGGTGGATGCGCTGTCGGGTTCCCTGATGGGGCTGAACGCCCTCCTGTATCTCTTCGTGTTTATGAGTGCGGTTTTTGCGGGACGCCAGCTGAATCTCAAAGGGGCGTTTCCCGTGATGGCCTTCGCGGCTTCGGTCAGCTTCCTCTATGGATTTGGTCTCTACTTGATTTCAACATTCTTCATCAATGGAATTGAATTCAGTCTCCGTTGGTTTATTGAAAGTTTCCTTCACGCGCTGGTCAACGGTGTGGTGGCACCGCTAATTGTTGGAATATTCTCGCGGGTGGCTGTATGGGCTGGAGCCGATGACAGTTCCGAAAGGTCCCTTTATATAGATACCCCTGTGAGGCCAGCTTGATCGGTAAGATGGCTACTGAGAGCCGATTGCCAGGCGCCGACGAGGCCCCGAGTGAACTTCGAGTCGGGCTGATCGCGCTGATCATGCTCGCGGCTTTCGCGATTTTCGTGGTCCGGCTTTTTCAGCTGCAGATCGTGGAGGGGGCAGATCTTGCAAGTCGTTCAGAGCGAAATTCGGTTCGGACTCTCCGTCTTGAGGCGCCGCGAGGAGACATTGTCGATCGGGAGGGCCGGCTTCTCGCCACTACGCGCCCGGCCTTTCGGGTTCGCGTGATACCCAGCGAAGTTCGGAGTTCCGAAAGGGCCTACCGGGTGCTGGGCGAGTTGCTCGACCGAGACGGGGATGAACTCGCTGAGAAGGTAGGTGTCCCCACCGGTCGCCGACGTTTCCAGCCCGTCGCGCTCGAGACAGACCTTTCCTATCTCCAGCGTGCCCGGGTGGAGAGTCATCGCTACGCGCTGCCGGGGGTGGTGACGGACATGACGCCTCGTCGCCACTATGAGGGCGAAAGAACGGCCGCCCATCTGCTGGGAACTATCGGAGAGATTGACGCTGAAGAGCTCGCTCGCGATGCCGTCCCCAGCTATAGGGCGGGTGATGTGGTCGGGAAGTCGGGCCTTGAACATCGCCACGAAGCGCATCTCCGGGGCAAGTTGGGAGGGCGGAATATCGTCGTTGACGTAGCCGGACAGGAAATCGAGATCATTGACGAAGTAGACCCCGTACCTGGGGGACGTATCGTCCTGACGATTGACCTCGACCTTCAGCGCGTCGCCGAAGAAGCTTTCCGGGCTGAGAAATTTTCGCTTCGTGGAGCGCTGGTGGCCATTGATCCTCGCAATGGCGAAGTATTGGCCATGGTTTCCGAGCCGGCTTATGACCCGAATTCTTTTCCGGGGGGAATTGACAGCGAAACCTGGAGCGATCTTGTTTCGGATGAGAGTCGGCCTCTAAGAAACCGTGCCATCTCCGGGCAATATCCGCCGGGTTCTACTTACAAGGCAGTGGTCGCTGTTGCCGGGATCTCCGAAGGGATTCTAGATCCTGAAGAGAAATTTTTCTGTCCGGGTGAGTATCGGCTAGGACGGCATACTTATCGTTGCTGGAAGAGGGGAGGGCACGGCGAAGTCAATCTCGACCAGGCGGTCCTCGGTAGTTGCGACGTTTATTTCTACAAGTTGGGTATCGAACTGGGAGTCGACAAAATTGGCGAATACGCCAGGAAGTTTGGCTTTGGTTCACCCACAGGGATCGACTTGCAGGGGGAAATGCCCGGCCTAGTGCCTAGTCGGGAGTGGAAGGAAAGGGCTCGAGGAGAGCGCTGGCTCAAAGGTGAAACGGTTTCCGCTTCGATTGGCCAAGGCTTCAATCTCGCCACTCCGATCCAACTCGCCCAGGCCTTCGCGACGTTTGCCAACGGCGGAACCGTCTATCGGCCACACGTGATCAAGTACATTGAATCCTGGGACGGAAGTGCCAAGCGCTATCCCGAACGGAGCGCGCCGTTGAGTGCCGGAATAGACCCCGACGTGATAACGCGGGTGCGTCAGAGCCTGATTGCGACGGTACAGGACCCCGATGGAACCGGCGGCCGTGCACGGGTCGAGGGAGTTCTTGTGGCGGGAAAGACTGGGACGAGTCAGGTGGTCGGACTGGAGCAGATAAAGGGGCTCAAGGACGAGGATATTCCCATGCGCTATCGCGACCATGCACTTTTTGTGGCATTTGCACCTGCCGAGGCGCCCGAAATCGCCTTGGCGGTGGTTGTCGAGCATGCGGGGAAGGGCGGGGGGGCTGTCGCCGCACCCATCGCGCAGAAGGTCTTGGCCAAATACTTCGAGAAGCACCCGGTTGAAGGGTCACCGGTCTTGACAGTAAGTAGGCGGGGCGGCATCGATACCGGACATGGGGCTGAGACGATGGCGCCGGGAGAGGCCGCGCCATGAGGAGCCAGATGGACCGAAGGTCAATTCAAAATTTTGACTGGGTCTTTGTTCTACTGATTGCGGTTTTGCTGACTTTTGGATTGATCAATCTCATGTCAGCGGCGGCGGCTGGGGTGGAAGGCGGAACCTCCAACGTTGTCCGGCGTCACATGATGGTGATGGGACTGTCTGTAATCGTTATGGGTCTGACCACATCCATTGACTACCGGTACGCTGAGCGCTTCGCACCGGTGATCTTTGTGGGGTCACTCTTTCTCCTGGGCCTGACCCTGGTGGTGGGTACAGTGACCCGAGGGGCCCAGGCTTGGCTTTTTTCCGGAGGATCTATTCAGCCTTCCGAGTTCGCCAAGGTGGCGCTAGTTGTCATGCTGGCCCGCTATTTTCATCGAAATCCCCCGAGCACGATTCGCCAGCTGCGGCAGTTGGTCGTGCCGCTGATGATTGTGGCTTTGCCCATAGGACTGATCCTTCTGCAGCGCGATATGGGCGTTGCTCTTCTGACCCTGCTCGTTGCGCTCACCTACTTACCTCTTCTGAGCATCCCCCTGCGGGCTTGGGCGGGTGTTGCCGTTCTCGCTGCGGCAGGCCTGGCGGCACTCTGGAGTTTCGGCCTGAAGGTCTATCAGCAGCAACGTATCTTAGATTTTTTAGATCCGGGGCGGGATCCGCTCTCCTCGGGTTACCAAGCGATGCAGTCGAGGATCGCCGTGGGTTCGGGCGGATTTTTGGGCGCTGGGTGGCAGGAGGGAACCCAGACTCAACTCCGATTTCTCCCGACTCAACACACGGATTTTGTCTTCAGTGTACTTGCCGAGGAGTGGGGCTTCGTGGGGAGCACGTTGGTCTTGGCTTTCTTTCTTGCCCTGTTGTTGTGGGGCTTGTGGATCGCACAGAGTTCGAAGGATGGTTTTGGTGCCATGCTTGCGGTGGGGCTGGTGGGGACTCTCTTCTGGCCCGCCACAATCAATATCGCGATGGTTCTCGGCCTAGCACCCGTGATCGGCGTTCCTCTGCCCCTCTTTTCCTATGGGGGGTCGGCGCTGATGTCGGCGGCAATTGCACTCGGGCTGCTGCTCAACGTCTCCATGAGGCGTTACGTATTCTGAGATCGTTGGCCCCTCTGTCTGCTGGACCTCGGGGCCTTGTCTAGGTATGATGCCCCACTGCCCCACTGCCCCACTGCCCCACTGCCCCCAGCCGGATCCCACCGATCTGGCCCGGATGAGGAGTTTCAGCATGAGCGCACCCTGGATTACCTATCGCCCTGAAGTGAAAGTCCTTGATTGCACTATCCGCGATGGAGGCCTGGTGAATAGCCACGCCTTTGATGACAATCTCGTATCGGCAGTGCATCACGCTTGTGTGGAGGGCGGCATCGACTACATGGAGATTGGTTACAAGGCGTCCAAGAAGCTCTTTGCTCCGGGTAATTTTGGAGACTGGAAATTCTGCGATGAGGATCACATGCGTCGAGTTCTGGGAGAGAACGACTCTCCGCTGAAAATCGCCGCGATGGCCGATGCCGAGAAGACCGACTACCACGAGGATATCCTCCCCGCTGACCAGAGCGTTCTCGATGTGATTCGAGTTGCGACCTATGTCCATCAGTTGCCCGTCGCTGTAGACATGATCAAGGATGCGGCAGACAAAGGATATGAAGTCACCTGCAATGTGATGGCGATTTCGATTGCTCAGGAAGCGGAGATTGACCAGGCTCTTGAGGTTTTGAGAGAGACGCCCGTGGACACAGTTGTCGTGGTGGACAGCTTCGGTGCCCTTTATGGCGAACAGGTGGGCAGATTGGTTGACAAGTACCGGTCGGCCTTGGAGGGGACAGGCAAGGAAGTCGGGATTCACGCCCACAACAATCAACAGCTGGCCTTTGCCAATACCATTGAGTCGATCATTCACGGTGCGAACCGGATCGATGCCACCGTCGCGGGAATGGGACGAGGGGCAGGGAACTGCCCTATGGAGCTTTTGATTGGCTTTCTTCGCAACCCCACTTACCGTCTGCGCCCCTTCCTTCAACTTCTCGAAGAGTACTTCGTGCCGTTGCAGGAGAAATTGAAGTGGGGCGCGCTCGTGCCTTACAACATCACCGGTCAACTCAATCAACACCCACGAAGTGCGATCGCCATGGTGGAAGGCGATGAGGGCAACAACTACGTGGAGTTCTACGACAAGCTCGTCTCGGATCTCTAGCGGGCGGCAACCTTTGGGATTGGCTTCAAAGAGCGTCCGGGAGTTCTTGGGGCAGGCCGGGCAGAGCCGCATCCCCGGGTTTCACGGGGTGCTCAGGGTTTGATCTCATTTTTGAAAATTTGCGCTCTATGGCGCGGCTGCTGGCCGAAACCAGGGGCTGCCGGGTGGGCATGACGCACGCTGGGTCTTCACTCCCGGATAAGGCCGCCAAGAGTTTTGGTGCTCGTGCCTCCTCACGCGTGGGCGCATTCTTCGACATGGACAAGACTCTGATCGCCGATAATTCTGGCTCGATCTACATGAAGAAGCGTTACCAGGACGGTGAGGTTGGGTTGGTCGGATTGGCCAGGGGGGCTTTTGCCTACCTTCGATACAAGATGGGCGTTTTCGACATGCTCAAGTCAACCCGCGCCATGACCCGGGATCTGAAGGGGCGTCAAGAATCGGAATTCCTTGCAGAAGGTCGTTTACTCTGCGAGGAAGCGATGGTTCCCCTCATCTACCCCGAGGCCGTTGCGGCGGTTCGCAGCCACCAGGAGCGAGGGGATCTGGTGTGTATCGTTTCGGGTTCGATGGGCTTCGTTGTTGCCCCCCTCGCGGCGCACTTGGGAATCGAATTTTCGATCTTTACCCAACTCGAAACAAAAGACGGCCGCCTGACCGGAGAGATTGTGGAGCCCCTCTGTTTCGGGGAGGGCAAGGTCCACTGGATCCAGCAATTAGTCGAGCAGCAGGGAATCGATCTGGCGCGAAGCTGGTTCTACACGGACTCAGTGACCGATCGCCCCTTGCTGGACCGAGTAGGTCACCCAGTTGCCGTGAACCCCGACCCGCGGCTCCACCGTCTGGCGGTGCGCCGGGGCTGGCCCATTCGTCTCTTCACCCTGGATGAATCTGGCTCGACGACTGCCCCTGAGGCCCGGTAGGAGTCGAGGTCTTCAGATGATCTTCTCGGCCATCTCCACGAAGTTGGCTTTTGGGCGAACGCCTACGAGTTGCTCGACGACCTGCCCGTTTCGAAAACTCAGGACTGCGGGGATCGAGCGGATTCCTAAATTGCCTGCGACGCGCTGGGAGTCGTCTACGTTCACTTTGACCACCTTGACCCGTCCCTCGTAGTCTTCGGCCAGTGTCTTGATGATCGGAGCGATCTGGCGGCACGGCTGGCACCACTCGGCCCAGAAATCGACGATAACCGGTGTCTCGGATTGGAGGACTTCCAAGTCGAAGTTGCTGTCGGTGACGTCAAGAATTTCTGCCATGATGAAGGTCTCCTTGAGTGCGGTGCTCCGCGTTGTTGAATGGGAAATGTCTTTCTGAACCGGGATGAAATGCCGCCGGAAAGCGATTAGACCCCTCGAGTTGGTGGATGAAAGCCATTTCGACAGGTCCGGGGAGGTACTTTGGTCCTAGGTCAGCCAGCAATTTTCGATCATAGCAGCTTCGATTCAGCAGGACGGAAAATCGGGAAACCGGGAGCCAAGCCTTCGGGCGCGTTATCCTGGGGGGGGGCCGGGGCAGCCAGGAAAAGTGTCTTCGGTCGAAATTGGGGAGGAATCCATGGGCCGAGTGACGTTGGTGGAGGGCGATATCACCGATCAGTCGGTGGACGCCATCGTAAACCCGGCGAATAATTCCCTGCTTCTGGGCACGGGAGTCGCCGGGGCTCTTCGGGACCGAGGTGGAGATGCCATTCAGCTCGAGTGCGACGCCAACGGACCCGTGAAAGTCGGTGACGCCGCGATCACGGGTGCCGGTCGGCTGGACGCCCGATTCGTTATCCACGCCGCGGGAATGGAAGTGGGCGGCAAGGCGGATGCTGACAATGTTCGCTCCAGCATTTGGGCGAGCCTTGCACTGGCGGCGAAGCAAGGGTGTCGCACCATTGCGTTCCCGGCCATCGGTGCGGGGGTTGGTGGTCTGGCTCTTCAGCGATGTGCCGAAATTTCTATCCAGGTGGCTCGTGATCACTTGGCGGGGGAGACTTCCCTCGAAGAGGTTCGCTTCGTGCTGCTGGGTGAGCCCGCTTATCGAGTTTTCGAGATGGTCGACGACGCGGTAAAGGTGGCCGAGCAGATGGCCAAGCTGGAAAAGAGGCGATGATCCGACATTTCGCCGTAGACGGCTGCAGGGGCGGTCGGCAAGTCGAAGTCCCGCGATCTATAGTGAGCCCCACTGGAGGGTGAATCAGAATGACCGAATTTCAACAAGCAGCGGCAGCGATCTACCTGGCCGCGGGTATTTTGGCACTGCTTGGGCTTGCTTTGCCCGCCCCCCGACTCACTCGTATCGCCGTTTGGGGCGTGGGCCTGGGAGCGCTGATTCACGGGGCGGCCTTCGCGACCCTGCATGAACTCGATTCGGTTCCCCAGTTGACCGATCTCCCTTACGCCATTTCGTTCATGGCCTGGATTGCGGTGCTTTCGCTGCTCGTACTCATGTGGCGACTGCGCCTTGGGAGCTTGACCGCGGCGGTGGGTCCACTGGCTTTCCTTGCGGTTTTTCTACCCACGCTCGGAGTCCAGTCGGGTACGGATGCCGATCTCCTGTCCATGCGAGGAACGATGCCGCATGCCCATGTCCTGCTTTCGAGTGCCGGCCTCGGCATGCTCGGAATTACTGGGCTGGCTGGTGTCTTTTATCTGATTGAGCACCGCCGACTGAAAAAGAAGCGGTTGGGGGGAAGACGGCTGAGCCTGCCTTCCCTTGAAGCACTTGACCGCGTCAATTTGGCGACTCTGATGATCGGGTTTCCACTTCTTACCCTGGGGCTCATCACGGGTTCGGCCTGGGTTCACGCGACTTCGGGCAGTTACTGGTCGGGGAGTCCTCACGCGGTCTGGACTCTGGTGGGTTGGGGTGTCTACGGGGGCATGTCGGCGGCCCGGTTCTTCGGTGGCCAGGGGGCTCGGCAGGCGGCGGCCTCAGCGGTGGGAGGCTTCATCTTCCTGCTCTTTGCGGTGATTGGTGTGGAAATGATTCGATGAAGATCCTGTTGCTGGGAATGAGCCACCGGAGTGCGCCGGTGGAAATTCGCGAGCACTATGCGGCGGAGGATTCCGTGGCAGAGGCGGCCTTGCGCCGGCTTGCCGAACATCCAGAAATCGGCGAGATAGTCCTGATCTCGACCTGCAATCGCGTCGAGGTGGTGGTGACCACCCAGAGTCCGGAAGAGGCACGCAGCAGACTGAAGCATTTTTTTCGAGAGGAATTGGGCGGCGGCACTCCCGCTCCTGGTGAAGGCGCTTTCGATGATCACTTCTACCTACATGCGGATCAGGAGGCCGTGGGGCACGTGTTCCGAGTAGCCTCGGCCATTGACTCCATGGTGGTGGGTGAGCCCCAGATTCTTGGGCAGATGAAGGATGCCTACCGCGGCTCCATTGAACTGGGTACCTGCGGTCCGATCCTTTCCCGGCTTTTCCAGAAGGCCTTCGCCACAGCGAAGCGAGTCAAGAACGAAACGCGGATCGCCCAGCGGCCGGTTTCGGTCGCTCGTGTTGCGGTGGAACTGGCTCGGCAGATATTTGAGGACTTGAGCGACAAGAAGGCCCTCATGATAGGGGCGGGCGAGATGATCGAAGCAGCTCTTTTTGCGCTCAAGCGCGAAGGCCTCGATTCGTTGCGGGTGGCCAACCGTACCCGGCCTCGGGCCGAAGAACTGGCCGCTCGGTTCGGAGCCACGGCCCACGGACTCGAGGATCTGGACGCGTTGCTCAAAGACAGCGATATCGTCCTCTCCTGCATTGGGGGTCAGGGACATGTGCTCGATGCGGCTCGCGTAACGAGGGCTCTCTCGGCGCGTCGCAACCATCCGGTCTTCTTGATAGATATCGGAGTTCCACGCAATATTGATCCCGCCGTGGACGATCTCGATAGTGCTTATCTCTACGATATCGATGATATTCAGGGCATCGCCTTTTCAAATGAGGAGGAGCGGCGTCGAGAGGCCTCCTTGGCGGAGACAATCATTCTGGAAGAGCAGGAGCGCCTTGCCGGCTGGATGGTGTCTCTGAAAGCGGTGCCTACCATTCGCCAGCTCCGCGCTCGCGCCGAGGCGGTGCGGCAGGGAGAGTTGGGCAGCTCTCTCTCCAAGATGGATCTTTCGGATGCACAAACCAAGCGCGTCGAGGCTCTAACCCGATCGATCGTGAACAAACTCTTGCATCGTCCCCTTGCGCGTCTCGGTGCCCAGACGGAACAGGACCAGGGGCTGGCGGTTGTGGAGGAAGCTCGGGCCCTCTTTGGACTGGACGATTCGGATGCCCCGGGTGCCGAGGTTGATTCCGAGTTAGATGCTTCCGAATCGGAACCGGTACCGGCCAAAACTCTAAAAGATGATGATGATGAAGTCGGCAGCGCCCGATGAAAGGCACGAAGCGATGAGTACTGTTCGGATCGCGACACGGGGGAGTGATCTCGCCCTTGCCCAGGCGAACTATATTGCGGGTCGAATCGAGGCCGAACTCCAGCTTTCTACCGAGATTGTTGTCGTGAGCACCGCGGGAGATCGAATTCAGAACGTCTCCCTCGCTAAAATCGGGGGCAAGGGCCTGTTCGTCAAGGAGATCGAGGAGGCACTCCTCGACGGGCGAGCGGATGTGGCGATTCACAGTGCCAAGGATCTGCCTGCGGAAATTGCCCCGGGTCTCGAATTGGCGGCGTTTCCCGAGCGGGCCGATCCTAGGGATGCTCTGGTGGGCAAGTCCACGGAGCTGACTCTGGACGATCTGCCCCAAGGTGCCCGGGTAGGGACGGGGAGCACCCGACGTGCGGCGCTTCTTCTCGCACACCGTCCGGATCTCGAAATCGTGCCCTTGCGAGGCAATGTGCCGACCCGCTTGGCCCGCATTGAGAGCGACGGGTTGGCGGCGGTGATCCTGGCCTGTGCGGGGCTCGACCGACTCGGCCGTGGGTCCGTCATCAGCGAACGGATTTCTCCCGATATCCTTCTGCCCGCGGTTTGCCAGGGGATGCTGGCCTTGGAGGGGCGTTCGGGAGAGTCTCTTACCCAGGTTGTCGGCCGTTTGAGCCCTCCCGAAAATATTACGGCGGCAGTCGCCGAACGTGGCTTTCTCACGCGATTGGGTGGGGACTGCACGGTGCCCCTTGCCGCTCACTGCGAGATCCTCGATTCGGGCCGGATCCGGATTCGAGGGTTGGTTTCGAGTCTCGATGGCACATCCATTTCCCGGGCAGAGGTCGAGGGGGCCTCGAGCGGAGCGGAGGGCCTGGGCCGTACGCTCGCAGAGAAAGTTTTGTCCGGAGGAGGCGCCGAGATTCTCGAGAATCTTGGGCGAGAAACCGAAGGAGCAAGTCCAAGTTGAGTCGTCGGCGCTCGGATGAGGAAGGACGGTTGATTCTTGTGGGCGCGGGCCCAGGAGATCCCGACCTCATCACCGTGCGGGGAGCGGCCGCTTTGGGGATCGCTGACGTCGTGCTCTATGACGAGCTGGCCAGCGAGGAACTTCTGAGCCTTCTGCCCGCTCATGCCGAGCGAATCAATGTCGGTAAGCGCGGCCACGATCCGCCCACTCGTTCCCAGGACGACATCAATCGCCTGATTGTCGAAGAAGCTCGGGCGGGAAAGACCGTGATTCGGCTCAAAGGTGGGGATCCGTTCATCTTTGGTCGAGGAGCTGAGGAAGCCTCGGCCTGTGTCGCTGCGGGGGTCCCTTATGAGGTTGTCCCCGGGTTGACGTCGGCGCTGGCGGCGCCCGCCTACGCGGGCATCCCACTGACCGACCGGCGCCACTCGGCTTCATTTGCCGTTGTGACTGGGCATAACGACCCCGGTCGTGCCGCAGAGGGAATTCGCTGGCGCGCGCTGGGCAGCGCGGTGGATACCCTGGTGATTCTCATGGGAATGCGGAATTTACGGTCCCTGTTGGCCGAGCTCGTCGAAGGGGGAACCGATTCCGGGACTCCGGCGGCGGCGGTGATGAATGGAACGAGGCCCGAGCAGAAGGTTGAGCTGGCCACGGTGGCGACGCTCGCGGACGCCGTTGAAGCCGCGGGCCTCAAGGCCCCGTCGGTCGTTGTCGTGGGAAAGGTTGCAGTCTTGCGTGAGACTTTGTCCTGGTGGGAGTCCTCGCCTCTTTTTGGAATGGGTGCTCTGGTGAGTCGCGCGCCCCACCAGGCGGGGGAACTCGCCTCGGCACTCCGGGCAGTGGGGGCTGTTCCTTCGATCCGTCCACTGATCGACCTCGTTCCTTGTGAGGCTCCGGCGGAACTGGCCGCTGTGGATGAGTGCCTGGCCCGCCTGGATGGTTATGAAAACCTGGTCTTCAGCAGTTCAAACGCCGTACGTTTCTTCATTCATCACGTCGATCGGAATGGGTTGCGTGGGGCGTTGGAAGACCTCTCTGCCCGGGTCCTGTGTATTGGTTCGGCGACCTCGAGAGCGGCTATGGACGCAGGCATGCCCGTTCACTTCGTCCTTCCCGGTGGTCGGGGCGATGCCGAGTCTATGCTGGCCGAAATTCTACGATCCCTGGCGCCCGCGGACCGTCGAGTTCTGATTCCCCAGTCCGATATTGCGCGGAGCGTTCTTTCTCGGGGACTGACCGAGGCCGGTGCGCACGTGGACGCCGTCGCTTTCTATCGGAATCTACGTCCCGAGGTTGACGCTGACATGCTCCGGGCCGACCTGGTTGCCGGCAACCTGCCCCTGCTTTTTTTCACGAGCCCTTCGGCGGTTCGACATTTTTCGGACCTCCTGGATGCGGAGTCCCGGAAGGCCTGTGAGCGGTGTATCGTGGCTGCCGTCGGCGGCACGACCGCCGACGCTCTCGTGGAGATAGGGATTCCCGCCCAGGTGGTACCCCGTCGTCCGGATGTGAGGGCGATGGTTGAGGCAGTGGAAGCCCATGTTGCCCAAGGGTTCGCGGTTGGGAGTCTGTTCGATTCAGATAAAAAGGAGAAGTCATGAGTTTTCCGCGAGATCGTCTGCGGCGACTGAGGGGGAGCGAATCGCTCAGGCGGATGGTGGCCGAGACGAAGCTTTCGCGAGATGACCTACTGCTTCCCCTCTTCATCGTCGAGGGGAGGGGGATCCGCGAACCCATCGCTTCGATGCCGGGAGTGTGCCGCTTTTCTGTCGACAAGGTTGTTGACGAGGCCAAGCGGGTCGCCGACCTGGGTGTGCCCGGGATCATGCTCTTCGGGATTCCAAACAACAAAGATGCCCGGGGAAGCGGGGCCGATCAGGCCGATGGAATCGTGCAGCGTGCGGTGTCGGCGATCAAGGCCGGGGCCGGGGATTTGTGCGTGATTACCGATGTCTGTCTTTGTGAATACACGGACCATGGGCATTGCGGACTCGTCGAGGGTGAAGAGGTGCTCAACGATCCATCAGTAGAGCGTCTGGCGCTGACGGCGCTCTCTCATGCTCGAGCGGGGGCTGATATGGTCGCCCCGTCCGACATGATGGATGGCAGGGTGGCGGCCATCCGGTCGACCCTGGACGAGCACGACTTTGAGAACCTGCCCATACTCTCGTATGCGGCGAAGTATGCGAGTGCCTTCTATGGCCCATTTAGGGATGCCGCTGAGAGCACCCCGCAATTTGGCGACCGTCGCGGTTATCAGATGGATCCAGCGAATCGCCGGGAAGCCTTGCGCGAAATGGTTGCCGATTTCGATGAGGGCGCCGATATCCTCATGGTCAAGCCGGCACTTGCATATCTCGATATCGTGGCGGATGCGAGGCAAACTTTTGATGTTCCCATCGCGGCTTATCACGTCTCTGGTGAGTATTCGATGATTCACGCGGCTGCTGAGAAAGGCTGGATAGATGGAGAACGCGCGATGATGGAGGCGATGATTTCGATTAAGCGTGCGGGCGCCGACATGATCCTGACTTACGCGGCGGCCGACCTGGCAGCTCGCCTGGAGAGCTGAGGCTCATTCGGATTTTTGCACGGCGGGGGCAGCGTGGGAATTGTCTACAAAGTCATCGAACTGAGTATTGTCGGCGAAGAAGAGATCGAAGCCGCATTGAACGAATGGACGGCCGAGGGCTGGACCTTCGATGCCATGCAATTTGCTATGCGGGACTCGTCCAAACGTCCCGCAATGGCATTCCTGACGTTTACCCGGAACGAAAACCCCGAGTAGTCGTCCCCCGGGTTTTCCCAGGGTCCGGTTCGGAGAGAACCAGGCAATCGGCATATTGATTGCGACGGCCCGGTTCTCGTTCCGATTGTCAGGCGCTGGTCGGTTCGGTGCGATCTCCGCCGGGAAGGACGACATCGTCAGCCTGGTGCCCATTGGCCTTGGATTTGGACTTCTGGCTCCGCTGGGCAGGAGGCCCTTCTTTGGGTTCGGATTTTTTCTCCTTGCCCACGAGATTAACCTTCGCCGATTCGGCGACGCGGAGGGTGGCCTGCTCGATAAACTTCACGAATGCGGCCAAGTCCGGAATGATATCCGGGTTGGCGTTGAAGCCCCAGCAGATCTTCCCGTCGTAGCTCATGAGGGCGATGCCCAGTCCCATCTCGCCGAGTAGGGGAACCTGGGGAAAGATCGACACAAGCTTGGCGCCTTGCAGGTAGAGGGGGATCTGGGGCCCAGGTACGTTGGTGACTATGGAATTGATGGGCCCACTGACCGCCTGTGCGCCCAGGGACAACAGGCTGGAGGGGGTAAATTCGGCGACCTTCATGATCATCTCGACGCCGAGGGCCTGGTTGCTTTTCTTCAGTTCCTGGGTGGTCGCGTGGATTCGATCTAGTTGTCGGCGGGGATCATCTTCATCAATGGGTAGACTGATGATCCAGGACGAAACACGATTTCCGAGTTGCCCCTTTTCCTTTTCCTTGCGAATGCTCACCGGGGACGAAATCTTGAATTCGAGATCTTCTGGACAGGCGCCGCGCATCTTGAGGAATTCGCGGACCGCTCCTGTCACGATGGTCAGTACTACATCGTTGACCGAGCAGTCCAGTCCCTTCCGGATGGCCTTGATGTCGGAGAGGGGGGTTTCGTACCAGTCGAATTTTCGATGGGGGCTGGGTGGGCCATTCATCGGTGTGCTGCTTGCCCTGAGACCTTGTCCGAGGGTTTCCCATAGAATCCTGGCCCGGGCAGTGACCTCAGTGGCGAGGTCTTCGCTTTCAGCCACGAATGCATTGAGGCCTTTGAGAATCTGAAGGGGGAAGCTGGCGCGGCGCCAGAGTTCTTCGCGCAGCAATTCGGAATTTGCCGGCGCGGGTCGGGGTACGAAAGTTGGCGCTTCGGGAATCGTCGGCACAGGGTCGCTGGACATCATGATCTGCGCAATATCGACCCCTGATGAACCGTCGATCATGCAGTGATGAATTTTTGTAATGACTGCGAATCGGTCGTTCTCAAGGCCTTCGACAATCCATGTTTCCCAGAGCGGGCGAGTGCGATCGAGGGGTTGGGCCATGATGCGAGCGGACAGCATCTTGAGTTGAGCCTCTGTTCCGGGTTGGGGAAGCGCTGTGTGTCGTACGTGGTAGTCAAGGCTGAAGTGCCTGTCGTCGACCCAAACCGCATGGTTTTCCAGAGGAATAAAATGCAACTTCTGGCGATAGCGAGGGATGAGGTGCAGGTAGCTTTCAGTCGCCTGCTTGATGCGCTGAAAATCGACTCCACCGCCGTCGTCTCGCAACTGGGCGGCTTCGTAGATCAAGGTTGAAGAGACGTGCATGTGGCAATTCGGAGTTTCCATCAGGAGGAAGGAATTGTCCTGGGCTGAGAGTCGATCCGAGTAGGTCTTGGGCATAATGTCCTCGTGTTAGGAAAGGTTCTGAGTCTGGGTGGGCGGGTGGAGGATCGTTTTTGTCCTCCGCCCCCCGAGACCAAAAAATTGGGATGGGCTGGAGTTCCAACGAACTTCCGAGAATGGTCGTTTTGCCGCGACAGTACCCGGGCGGAAAGTTGTTCAACTGTACGGGTTGCCTGGGACAGGCCGGTCGGAGACGGATGTTGGCCCCGGATTTCTGGGCGGGCCGGATCGTTCGGCCCGTGTTTCAAGGGCCGGAAGGACGCGCATTCTACTCGAGGTCGGCAGCGAGTCAACGAGGGGGGTCGTCAGTGCAGCAACGCGATGCACTGGGGGACCCAAAATTCCTCGGACTTTGCCCGCAGCTTCTCGGGATCAGTTCAGTGCCGGCATGACATCTTCAACAAGATGCTCAAATGACGTCCTGCGCTCGCTCTCGTTGACCCCAGGGAGTTGGGGACGGATGACGAGAAGGTTCATACCGCAGTTCTTTTTGTATTGAGTGAGTCGCTCGATCACTTCTTCAGGCCCGCCTACGACGACCCGTTCTCGGGGAGGTGCCGTTACGGCACGAGCTAAGGCAGCGGGCAGCTTCGCACTGGCCGGTCCGCCCCGGCTTTCGCCGGCAAGTCCGTCCATCACTCGCGCGCAGGCCGATGGATCCTTGGATACGAATACGGTGCGCATCAACGGGGTAATCCAGCGCCCGGGGCAGGGGGTTTCTCCGATGGCTTCGCGATGCCGCGCCAGGTTTTCACAGATCTGGTCGAAGGTCTCGATGGGCGAGGCCAGATAGGGGAGGCCGCGCCGGGCCGCCTGGGCAAGGCCCTTCTGACCGAATGCGGCGACTGCAAGGGGGGGGTGGGGGCGCTGGTAGGGCGAAGCAATCTTTATCGCGGCGGGGGTATCTGCAGTTTCGAATACAGTCCCCTCCAGGCTGACCTCCTCGCCTTGCCAGGCCGAGAGGATCAGGTCGAGTGCGGCGTCGAAGCGTTCGCGCTTGGTCGAGGGGTTGATGCCGAAGGCAGAGAAGAGTGGAGCTCGAAATCCACGACCTAACCCAATGATGGCTCTTCCCCGGGAGAGCCGGTCGAGGGATGCAATTTCTTCGGCCACGCGAAGTGGATTATGGATAGGGATCAGGAGGGAAGTTGTGGCCAGGCGAATCTGTTGAGTGCAAGTGGCGAGGCTCGCCAGGCAGAGCAGGGGCGAAGTGTTGCCGCCGGGTGCGAAATGCATTTCCGGCATCCAGACCGAATGCAGACCCGCGCGATCAGCGCGTGCCACCCACTCCCGGGCTCGTTTCCATTCCGAATTATTCGAGGACCCACCGACGGAGATGCCCAGGGAAACACCGTCCAGGCCCCAATGCTCGAGGGCCTTCTCTCGAGTAGTTCCCGGGGGTGGGGTGGATGAATTCAAGACGATTCCTTTCCGGGCGAACGGTGTGGTGATTGACCCGCCGCGTAGGGGAGGATCGTCTGAAGCATATCCAGCTTGACGCCCAGTGTATTACCCAGGCCCGAGAGCAAGCCAAATACACGGACCAAAAGCACGACGTGGCTGGGGATCTGTATCACTGGGTTTTCTCGGATCAAGCGGGAGAGGCTCTCTCCGGCTTCACGAAGGATTCCGGGTTCGAGGTAGGTCTGGTTTCGGAGTCGCTTCGCCACGTCGAGGAGGACCTGGGCAACGCGCTCAAGAGCCTCGTGCGAGCCTTCACGGGTTTCGAACCCGAGATCGACCAGTGCGCTCCCCATTGCCTTGGCGTTTCCTTGGAGCAGGGCGGCGGCGAATTCCACAGCGCTCTTTCGAAAGGCGGGGGGGAGTTGCTTGGCTAGGCCGAAGTCGAGAAAGACGACTCGCGGGGGCTGATTTGTTGCGGTTGGAGGCAGCACCATGAGGTTGCCTGGATGCGGGTCTGCGTGAAAGAATCCGTGCACGAGGATTTGCTCGCAATAGGCC
>CAWVXN010000015.1:0-16523 GCA_963933695.1 uncultured Myxococcales bacterium
ATGCGGCCCATGCGGACCTCTGTACGGGCATGACGCTCGTCCGCTGGCTCTCCGTGGTGGTGACCGAATTCCAAGTCGGCCATTTCCCGGCTTGGGGGTTCAGTTGCCGTCGTACTGCATGCTGGGCCCTGGGGTTGCTGCTCACGTGCCGGTTCGGGATCAATCCTGGGCCATCCGGCTCAATTTCGACCTGCCTTCGTGCCGATACGGGAGGGAAGAACATGATCCCTGCATTGGGGGTACCGGCCATAAGCCGGCTAGCACGGGAACCCCGACCTATGGAGTCGGGGTTGGGCAGCAGGCCAAATGCACTTGACCAGAGTGATCCACAGACAGCTGATTTCGGCACTCCGGGCCACGCC
Source organism: uncultured Myxococcales bacterium (assembly GCA_963933695.1). Lineage (GTDB taxonomy): Bacteria > Myxococcota_A > UBA9160 > UBA9160 > UBA4427 > JAZXM01. Next base: position 363 of record CAWVXN010000015.1, read on the forward strand.
CGGGAGAAGTCGTTTAAGCGATCTTGCTCCTGTCGCTGTCTGGGTCTGCATAATTTGCGGACTGCCCGGCGCGCTTCTGCTCTCCGGGGCTGATTTTTCCGTCAGCACAATCGGAACCCAACCGGCATTCTTTGCAGCGGACACCCTAGGAGCGCCTCTCCTAGTTTTGCGGGAGGCTGTCAGGGGCGCCTATATCCACACGATCCTAGAGTGGTTGACGCTGCTTTCCGCGGTCTTTTTCTGTCTGCTCGCCTACGCGCGATTCCGTCTCGAAAGGGACTACGCACTTCCGGTTCTTGGGCTCACGTTGGTTTTAGCGGGTGTCTTGACCGTCTCCAGGGGCCTGGCTGACGCGGGCTTGATTGCCGGGGACGAGAGGGCGGCATCCCTGCTTCCATTGGTCTGGGCAACGACCCGAAGCCTCGTAGCGGCAATGTTGGTGCTTGGGGTCGCTCTCGTGGTGTGGATGGAGGGCCGGAGTCGATTCGTTTCCTCCTGTGCGCTGCTCGTCTCGGCCAGCGTTGGCTTCGCGGTATTGGCGCATGGACTCACGGCACGCTTCGCCGCTTCCAGCCTTCTGACCCAGGACGCGAGCCTTGCTCACTTGGTCACGCAAACCGTTGAGTGGTTCCCGGCGGCAATCTATGTGGGCGCAGCTTTGCTGATCTATCCCAGGTATCTGGCGGTTCGTTCCGATGCGGTCTCCGCTGCCTTTGCGCTCTCCCTGATCCCCCACCTCGCCGCAGAATTTTATAAAACGTTTCTCTCTGCGAATCTGCTGGACTCCGCGTTCAATATCGCCCATGTCCTCGATACCCTGGCCTACCTGCTCCCCGTCGGCGGTCTTCTCTTTGACTACTTCTCGACGTTTCGCGAACTCGAGCAAAAGACCGCTCGCCTCAACGAGCAAAGCGAAAAATTCAAGACTCAAGCGAGTGCCCTCGATCAGGCGCGCAAGAAGGCCGAGGAAGCGAATCGCGCAAAGAGTGAGTTCCTGGCGAATATGAGCCACGAAATTCGAACTCCCCTCACCGCCATAGTGGGTTACGCCGAACTGCTGACTCGGCCGCGCAGGGCGGCTGGTGATCAGGAGGCCTGGATGAAGGGCCTGAGACGAGGATCCGACCATCTCCTAGCGCTCGTCAACGACATTCTCGATCTCTCGAAAATAGAAGCCGGTAAAATGCAGGTTTCACTGGCGCCGCAATCGCCGCTCCAGATTGCTCGACAGGTTGTGCAGTTGATGCGCCCCCAGGCCAAGGAGAAGATGCTCTATCTCTCCCTGGAGATGGCGGGGAACCTGCCGCGCAGCATTGCGACGGATGAGGTTCGGCTGCGCCAGATTCTTGTCAACCTGGTGGGGAACGCGGTGAAGTTTACCGACACCGGCGGGATCACCATCAAGATGCGGATGCGCAAGCAGACGAAGGAGTCGGCCCGGCTAGAAATTTCGGTTAAGGACACGGGCATCGGTATCCCCGAAGAGCAGCTGTCAGATATATTCTCTCCCTTCACTCAGGCCTCGGAACAACTTCACGAGGGAACTGGCCTGGGTCTCGATATTTCGGTTCGAATGGCCGAACTCCTAGATGGTCAGCTTTCAGTTCAGTCCACTCCGGGAAAGGGCAGCGTTTTCACCCTTGGCTTGAACGTTGGCCCCATGGCCAAGCTCGACATGGTTGAGCCCTCCGAATTGGCACAAACGCCGGATCCGTCCCTTGCTGCCAATGGCTCGGCTGAGATGGACTTGTGTTTCGACGGCCGTCGACTTCTAGTGGTCGACGATGGGCGTGACAATCAGAGGATTCTACGTTTCCTCCTGGAAGAAGCGGGGGCGCAGGTCGATGTCGCCGAAGACGGAAAACAGGCACTCGACGCAGTGGCCTGTTCAGAGCCAGCATATGATTTGATTCTGATGGACGTGCAAATGCCCATCATGGATGGCTACGAGGCTACGGCCGAACTGCGGCGGCGTGGATTCCATTCCCCGATCATCGCGATTACGGCCTACGCCCTTGCCCGGGACCTCAAGCGTTGCCTTGCGGCAGGTTGCAACGATTTCGTGACCAAACCTCTCGTTCCCGGACAGCTTATGCGAACCCTCCAGAGATGGATGGGCGAAGAAGTGCCTTCTCCTCCTTCGGTTGGGTTTTCCAAAGGGTCAGGGCCGGGTCGCGAACAGCGATTTCGCGAGCTGGTCAAAGGATTTGTTGCAGGAATCCCTAAGAAGATCAGCGCAATCGAGAACGCGCGCGCCACGGGGGACGAGGAGTCCCTTCGGACCCAAGTCCACCAGATCAAGGGGTCCGCGGGGAGTTATGGCTTCCCCAACGTCAGCAACTGCGCCCGGCGTTGCCAAGAACTTTTGAGGAGTCAGACAGATTCTGATGCGGCTAGGAGCCAAGTGGAAGAGCTGTTGAAGCAGTTGTCCGATCTGACGGAGCAGCAACAAGAATGATGAGACGAAATGAAGAGAACGGAAAGGCGGCGGAAACCATGTTGTTTTCGTCTCGGCCATGGGGGGGCAGGCGTGATGGTTCGAGGGAGTAATCCTAATAGTGTGCTTTTGATCGATGATGATCCGCACATCCACGACCTGGTTGTTTTCCATCTTGAAGATCGTGTAGGCGCTGTGATTGGTGCCCATGATGCGAAATCAGGTCTTTCACTGGCAATCAAGGAACGCCCTGCGCTGATCCTTCTCGACATTCGGATGCCGGACGAAGATGGCGTCTCGCTCTGTAAGCGGCTCCAGAATATCCCCGAGACTCGCGACATTCCGGTTGTTTTTTTGACGGGCTGTGAGGAGCAGGATCAATTGGTTCAGGCGTTCGATGCGGGCGCTGTGGACTATATCAAGAAACCTATTTGCCGTACGGAGTTGCTCGCTCGGGTGACCGCTCGCTTGCGCGCGAAGTCAAATCTGGACAGGATTAGGCAACAGGCCAGGATCGACGGCCTAACTGGCCTTGGCAACAGATCTGCCCTCGACGAATGCCTAGCTGAGAGGAGTGCGGACTGGGACAAGGAAGGCCTTTCCTTCAGCCTTGCGATTCTTGACTTGGATCATTTCAAGCACATCAATGATGAATACGGGCATGGCATGGGCGACCAAGTTCTTTCTGCCGCAGCGAATTCGTTCACGAGAATCAGTCGCCCGTGTGACAGTCTCTTTCGCTATGGGGGGGACGAGTTCGTGGTCATCATCCGGGGCGAAGATTCCTCCGAGGCTCTCCAGATAATTCAGCGAATGGTCGAATCCGTGGATCGAATTGTTCTGGCTTCAAACGCGGGGGAAGTTCGAATTACATGCAGCGCCGGTTTGGTCCGGCCTTCGGCGAGTGTGTCGATTCTCGAGCCTAGCCAGGTCCTGGAGTTCGCTGATCGAGCTCTCTACCACGCAAAGCGACAGGGAAGAAATCGCGCTGTCCTTTACTCAGATTTCCTTTAAGTGATGTGTGTTCGGCTTTGAATCAAGGAGAGCTCGAGCCGACCCGTTCCTTTGAAGAGGTTTGAGTGTGTAAAGCCTTACTACTTGTTGATGGTGTACGGACCTTGAATACCCTTGATGCTTCGCGCAGGAGATTCGCAATCCAGATGCATTTCTGAGCCTAGGTGCCTTCTTTACAGGAGCTTTAATGGGTTCTTGATATTTCCTTCATCCGCGGCATGCAGATTGCACATTGCTAACTCGAGATTGGGCATCCCAAAGGTCGGATGCCTGAAAACAGGAAACCGCGCGAGCTGAACATTAGAGATTGATGGCAGCTGGTCGATATCGCGAAATGAAGAGGAAAGATCGGATTATGAAATCTGGATACGAGGGAAATAGACATCGGGAATCGTCGTTCGACTCAGGGGGCAAGTCGAAAGGTTCGGATCCCAATGTGCCAATGCGGGTCCTCGTTGCGAATGTCGAGCAACGGATGGCAGAGTTTTTGCGCGCATCCCTTGTCAAGCACGGAATCGTGATTGAAACCGCGGCGGATGTATTCGATGCGATCTTTGGTGACACGGAAAATGATTATGACTGCATAATCCTGCAGGCTGATCCGGGTGTTATGAATGAACTCTTCGCCAGTTCCGCAGTAACCGTCCCTGTTTTGGCTATTGCAGACGAGAACACTGTTGACGCCCGGGTGCGAGCATTGGATGCTGGGGCGGACGATTGCCTCAAGATCCCCTTTGCAGTGAGCGAACTGGTCGCCAGGATCAGGGCCCTCTGCCGGCGTAGCGCTCGGTTTTCGAAGAGCCATGAGATGGCTGATGACCTTCATGATTTTGAGTATGTAAGGGCTCTGAAGCTCGTGAAGCGAAGCGACAGAAACGTTTCCTTGACGCATACAGAAGACGTCATTCTCGGGCAGTTGCTACAGAAGGTCGGGACTGTGATGGAATCTGCTGAGATTGCGTTCAGAGTTTGGGGCAGCCGAGGAGAAGACAGGACCAATCTGGTGGCTGTACACGTCGCAAATTTGCGCAGGAAAATTGACCGAGGGCACCCTTATCGGATTATTCACACGGCCCGGGGGCGTGGGTATTTTGTCAATACCCGGGACAAGCTCAACAGCATTCGATCCCTTGGCGTGGATGATCGCTACGGAAGATGATCCCGTACCTGAAGTAGACGACCTCACTGTGTGCGGGAACTATGCGTGGCGGGAACTATGCGTGGATTGTGCGGCGTGGGATTGTGCGGCGTGGATTGTGCGGAGCGCTGTCCGGCTTTCAGAATTGCCTTGGGGGAGGGCGGGAGAGAGAGCCCTCCTGGTTTCGGTTGGCAGAGGATCTGGGCTCGGTCGCTCAGGTTAGGATCGGTCTTCGGATCCTGCTTGCCCCAAGCGGGCTAGCAGGAGCAGGCCTAGCAGGAGCAGCCCGGCGCTAGAGGGTTCTGGAACGACGTAGAAACTTGTCTGGCCGTAGTTGACCTGGAGCGGCGTTCCGACCAGGGGTGTGCCGGGGCTCCCGGGTCCCACCAGGGGGCCTGCCGCGGTGCCATTGGCGACGGCTGAACTGACGATGCTGGTAACGCCGAGGGTCCGGGCGATCAGGGTTAGGGTGCCGATTGAGCGAAGGCCCAGGACACCGTAGTCGGGTTCATATTGAAACCAGCCCCAGGAGACAAATGCGCCGAAAGGGGATTGAGTGAAGTCGGCGAGAATGGGTTCGGGCCCACCTTCAGTAAAGGTGAAAGATACGAATTCCAGCGCGGTGGCGTCGTAGTCGAGGGCGATGGATCCCCCCATGAGAATATCCGTAAAGTCGATGCCCAGCTGGACTTCGAAGGCGGATCCATTTTGTATCACTCCGGAGGAGACCGACAACAGGACCGAATTGTCGTATTGCTGATAGTTGCTCGCTGAATTGGTTCCGGAGCCAAAGGACTGGCTCGAGGCCGAGAGCATTATGAGCAAAAGAGCGAATGCTGCGATGGTGACGAAAGTGTTGGTTCGCTCTTGGGTTACTTTTCGCATGGCATTTATGGTCCCGATTTAGGTGTCAAGGTGGTGGGGCGTGGCTCTACCCCCATTGAGTGGCACCACCGTATCGGCCTTACATTAAGGTTGGACAAACTTGGGTGAAGCTGGAACTCGGGTTATAAGGAAGGTGATCCGGCGGGCGGCAGAACCCGGGCAGTATGGGGAGATGGACCATCGGTTGGTCGTAGAGACCCGGAAGCGTGTCAGAAGAAGAACGGCAGGTTTACCCTTCGGCCATCTACCCCCGAGGGAAAGCCCGGAGAGAAAAGATCGCGCGCCCTTCGAAGGGTGGCAGGAGGGGGCGATGCCGATAGATGAACTTTTCAACTCTTGAGGCGAGGCAGGCGCAGGAAGCAAGCGCCTATGCGGCGCCGGGTTAGGCCTCCCGTTCGCGGACCTGCCCGAGAGGGTCTGTGCTAAAAACGAAATGTAATTATGACAAGCCATCGACCCGATAGAGGGAGAAAAGATGGCAAAAAAGGGGAGCAGACATGGCGACATCCGATTTTGAGGGAACTGAAGGCGTGCCCGATGAGAACGAAGAGAGACGAAGTTCGATCAGCCGCCGGGCCCTTCTTGCGGGTACTGCGGCATTTGCAGTGGGTGCTTCGGCGAGTCGAGCAATGGCCGCCGACCAATCCGGGCACGATCATGCTCACCACCACGATGCGGGCGGGGATAACCAGGCATTGGTGCGTGCCGCAGGGGACTGTCAGATTGCCGGCGAGATCTGCCAGGCTCACTGCCAGGTGATGCTCGCAACGGGCGATACCAGCCTGGCGGCCTGTTCGGCTTCGGTCAGGGATATGATGGCCGGTTGCTCAAGCCTCATGCAGTTGGCCGCGTCGAACTCGAAACACCTCCCGGCCATGGCCAAGCTCTGCAGCGAAATTCTCGAGGAGTGCAAAGCGGAGTGTAAGAAACATGCCGAGCACGAGGAATGCAAGGCGTGTGCACAGGCCTGCGATGGTTGTCTCGACGAATGCAAGAAAGTTATGGCTTGATACCGGCTGGGGATTTCCCTCCCCGGCCCGAGCAATAAAAACCCCCCGCCGCGGTCAACCGCGACGGGGGGTTTTATTTCTCGGCATTCGATTCCTTGCGGAGTCTGTGCCGTTGCGTTCAGAGTGCAAACACCTGAAATGAGAAGCTGGAAGGCTTCTACATCATTCCGGGCATACCACCCATTCCGCCCGGCATCCCGCCCGGTGCACCACCACCGCCGCCGCCATTCTCATCCGGCTTTTCGGCGATCATGGCCTCAGTAGTGAGCAGCAGGCTGGCCACACTGGCGGCATTCTGGAGGGCCGTTCGGACCACCTTGGTCGGGTCAATGACGCCGGCCTTGATGAGGTCCTCGTACTCCTCCGTCGCCGCGTTGAAGCCGAAGGAGCCCTTGAGCGACTTCACTTTGTCGACAACGATTGAGCCCTCGACGCCCGCGTTCTCCGAAATGAATCGGAGAGGAGCTTCAATGGCTCGGGAGATGATGTTGACCCCAGGCTGCTGCTCCTCAGGCACATCGAGTTTGGCAAGAGCTTTTTGGGAGCGAATCAGGGCTACGCCACCGCCAGGCACGATGCCTTCCTCTACGGCAGCTCGGGTCGCATGGAGAGCGTCCTCAACCCGTGCCTTTTTCTCCTTCATCTCGGTTTCTGTCGCCGCTCCAACCTTGACTACGGCAACGCCGCCGACGAGTTTCGCGAGCCGTTCCTGCAATTTCTCGCGATCGTAGTCCGAACTGGTGGACTCGATCTGGCTGCGAATTTCGTTGACTCGACCTTCGATATCCTTCTTGGTGCCAGCGCCATCGATGATGATGGTGTTGTCCTTGTCGATGCTGACGCGCTTGGCTTTTCCAAGGTCCTTGACTGTCACATTCTCCAGCTTCAGGCCGAGTTCCTCGGCAATCACCTGTCCGCCTGTGAGAATCGCCATATCCTGGAGCATGGCCTTGCGACGGTCTCCGAAGCCCGGTGCCTTGACAGCGGCTACGTTGATTGTGCCTCGGATCTTGTTCACGACGAGCGTGGCAAGTGCCTCGCCCTCGATGTCCTCGGCAATGATCAGCAGGGGACGACCCTGGCGAGCGACCTCCTCGAGAACGGGGAGGAGATCCTTCATGTTGCTGATCTTCTTCTCGTTCAGGAGAATCAGGGGCTCTTCAAGGACGCATTCCATGGACTCGGGATCGGTCACGAAGTACGGCGAGAGGTAGCCGCGGTCGAACTGCATACCCTCGACTACGTCGAGTTCGGTCTTGAGGCTCTTTCCCTCTTCGACGGTGATCACGCCTTCTTTGCCGACTTTGTCCATGGCTTCGGCGATGATTCCGCCGATGGTGGGGTCGCTATTGGCCGAAATGGTGCCGACCTGTGCGATTTCTTCTGCACTGCGTGTGGGCTTGGAAAGACTGGTTAGCGCCTTGCTGATGGCTTCCACCGAGGCGTCGATGCCACGTTTGAGATCCATCGGGTTGATGCCGGCAACTACAAGCTTGCTTCCTTCGCGGAAAATCGACTGCGCAAGTACTGTCGCCGTCGTTGTCCCGTCACCCGCGACGTCGGAAGTCTTGCTCGCAACTTCCTTGACCATCTGGGCGCCCATGTTCTCGAAGCGGTCCTCGAATTCGATTTCCTTGGCGACGGAAACACCATCCTTGGTGACGGTGGGGGAGCCGAAGCTTTTTTCGATGATGACATTCCGACCCTTCGGGCCGAGGGTTACACGGACCGCGTTTGCGAGTCCGTCGACGCCCGCAAGAATTTTTGCGCGGGCATCTTGATCGAAGAGAATTTGCTTTGACATTTTTCTGTTTGCTCCTGACTACTCGAGTATTCCGAGGACGTCTTCCTCGCGAATGATGAGGTGTTCCGCGCTCTCGATGTTGACTTCCGTCCCTGCATACTTGCTGAAGAGAATTCGATCGCCCTTCTTGACTTCCAAGGGGACGACATTGCCGTCATCGCCTACTTTTCCGTTTCCGGTAGCGATTACTTTCCCTTCCTGGGGTTTTTCCTTGGCCGTATCTGGGATGATGATCCCACCGGCTGTCGTTGCTTCTTCGTCGACTCGCTTGACCAGGATTCGATCCTGGAGCGGGCGGATCTTCATGACGCCATATCCTCGCGTGTGGACCGGTATCCACCGGTCGTTGTTTACGGGCGACCTATACGCGTGTATCGCGCCGGCCAGTTGTAGCGCTTGGCAGTCGGGGAGCCCGACTGCCAAGCGGGCGGCAATCTAGATCGGGGGGGCAGGAGGTCAACCTCCCACCAGAAATAAATCGAGAGTTTTGTGGAAGGTCCTCGGAGAACTGCGGTCGATGACTTGACTTTCGCCTTGATTTCGCGACTCTAGACGGCGGAGAGGCGAAATTACGACGAAAATTTGAAATTTTCGGGATTCGCCATACGAGATCAGATCGCGCCTTGGAATAGCGCCCGATTGGGGATTTGGGGACGATTTAGGCACACAGCTACTCCCCCCAGGTAACCAGTCAATTAGGCACCCAGATAACTAGTCAATTAGGCACCCAGATAACCAGTCAATTAGTCACCCAGATAACCAGTCAATTAGTCACCCAGATAACTAGGCACCCAGATAACTAGTCACCCAGATAACTAGGCACAACGTGGGCTGCTTGAAGCGGACGGGGCGTTTGCACCGAGCACATGGCACCGAGCACATGGCACCGAGAAAAGAGCGCACCGAGCAAAGAGCGGCAAAGAGCGCACCGAGCAAAAAAAGTGAATTGTGAGGAGATTGAGAATCATGGCCCTGACTCGTCGCCAGCGCGAAATATATGACTACATCTGCGAGTTCGTCGAGAAAAAGGGCTATTCGCCGAGCCTTGAGGAAATCGGGGGCCACTTTGAGCTGGCCTCGGTGGCTACGGTCCACAAGCACGTTCAACACTTGGTGAGCAAGGGGTTCCTCCGCAAGGCCTGGAATCGCTCCCGCTCGCTGGAGCCTGTCCGGGAGGACGTTTCGGATTTGCCCTCGATCCCCCTGCTGGGGACGGTGGCGGCAGGATATCCGATTGAGGCGATCGAGGAGCGGGGTGAGTATGTCCGAGTGCCCGCCCAGTTGATGGGGCGCCCGGATGACACCTTTGCTCTCAAGGTGCGGGGCGACTCGATGATCGAAGACCAGATTTGTGACGGCGACCTTGTCATCGTCGAGAGCCGATCAGAGGCTCGCAACGGAGAGACCGTCGTCGCACTGGTGGGCGGAGACGAGGCGACACTGAAGCGCTTCTATCGCGCGGGATCCATGGTCAAGCTTGTCCCTGCGAATTCGACGATGCAGCCCATCGAGGTGGCGGCTTCCGATGTCCAGATTCGCGGCGTAGTCCGAGGATTGATTCGTAGCTACTGAGAACTTTGCTAGCGTGCCGGGGTGATTGGGCAGCAGGTGTTCAACCGTCACCCGCTGCACCGTTGGCCGAGGCCATTGCTCATTCTCGGCCTATGCCCTTAGGGAACTATTCCCTTAAGGAACTCAAAGCGAGCATTTGGAGCCGGGTCGATTCGAGAGTAGGGGCACTCGCTGACCGGTTGCTAGCGTTGGGGGTGCTTGCCCCATTGACCCTCCATGTTGACCCTATTGAGACCCTATTGACCCCATTGACCCTGTTGAACCCGTTGAGTGGTGCTCCCGAGTTTGAGCCTGGGGCGGCAGATGTGATGGGGAGAGTGAGGAAGCTTTGAAGGGTACCCGAATCACGGAGAGATCGGAGGGGGTGGCATGCTTCGCGTAACCCGCAGCGTTCACTTCTCGACCTCCCTGCGTTACTGGCTGAACGATCTCAGCGAGCAGGAGAATCGTAAGCGTTTCGGCCAAGATGCCGATCGTCACGGGCATAACTACCGTTTGGAGATCACGGTTGAGGGCGAACCCGATGTCGAGACCGGCATGGTGATCAACCTCGCTCAGATCAAGGAAGTGGCCGAGCGGGAAATTATGTCCCGATTCGACCATAAGGATCTGAACAACGACACCGAGTACTTCGTTCGAATTCCTCCGACGCCTGAGCATTTCGCAAGTCTCATTTTTCGTCTTCTGGATGCAGCGCTGCCCGAAGGCTTGCTGAATCGGATTCGACTCCACCAGTCATCGGATCTCTATGTTGATGTGATTCGGTCCGAACCATGATTTATCTGACTCGTCGCTACAGCCTCGCCGCCGCCCATATTCTCGCTCAACCCGCATTCAGTCCAGAGGAGAATGAGCGAATCTTTGGCAAGTGCGCCAATCCTGGAGGGCACGGCCACGACTATGGATTTGAGGTGTCGGTGACGGGGCCTGTTGATCCGGAGACGGGTCAGATTATCGCACCGGGACTGCTCGACGAGATTTTCGAGCAGGCTGTGGCCCGGCGCTTCAGTCACCGCCTATTGAACGAAGAAATGCCCTTTGGTGCGCTCGTGCCCACTGCGGAAAATATTGCGCGTGTATGCCATGAAGCCCTGGCAGAGACCGTCAAAAACCGAAGTACGGCGTCTCTGGCGCAATTGCGCGTGACGGAAACGCCTAGAAACTTTGTCGAGCAGGGAGAACTGTTGTGAGTGATCCGATTGAGCCATTGATTACCACGTTGTTAAAGGAAATAGGTGAGGACCCCGGTCGCGAGGGTCTTGAACGCACGCCGGCCCGGGTGTCGGCGGCCATGCGCCGCTTCACCGAGGGCTACGACAAGAACCCGGTGGAGATCCTGAATGACGCGCTTTTCAAGGTCGACTACGACGAGATGGTGCTCGTTCGAGACATCGACTTTTTCAGCCTTTGTGAGCATCACATGGTCCCTTTTTTCGGCCGAGTCCACGTCGGTTATATCCCGAATGGCAAGGTGGTGGGACTATCTAAAATTCCCAGGCTGGTCGAGATGTTTTCCCGCCGCCTGCAGGTTCAGGAGAGGCTGACAACCCAAATCGCGGAAACAATCGAGGAAGTGCTCAATCCCCGAGGTGTAGGCGTCGTGATCGAGGCCAAGCACCTCTGCATGATGATGCGTGGGGTGGAAAAGCAGAACTCGTACGCGATCACGAGTTCCCTTCGCGGGGAATTCGAAAAAGATTCCAAGACCCGGCAAGAGTTCATGGGTTTCCTACGCCAGAGTCGCGAGGCTTTCGTTTAGCGGGGCCGGAGTTAGCGGGGCCAAAAATAGCGGGGCCAAAAATAGCGGAACCGGAAACTGTATAGGGTCAGGTCAGAAGAAAGCTCTCACCGACCCAGCCTTCACTCAGGGTCCAGAGGCGCCGCGCCGATTCGGGGTTCAGGGCGTGGGAAGAAATTCCGGTGATCGAGTCCCCATCGGCCTTCTCCTCGGCAACGTTGCAGTCTTCGCAGTAGAAGCCCCCTCGTCCCTCAAGCTCGCTTGAGACGGCGGCCCAAGTAGATGTAGCCGCTCCCTGTTCAACGCTCTTGAAGGCAGGGCGATCGCTATTGGGATCCCCTCGGCTCATCAAGTCCTGAACGTCTTCGGGCGAAAGATGGCGGCCAAGTTCGGTTATGATCATTCCCGGGTGAACGGCAACGGCCCTGACTCCAGAGGCGGCCAATCGCCGATCCAGTTCGACGGTGAAGAGGATGTTGGCAGTCTTGGACTGCCCGTAGGCCTCCCATTTGTCGTAGGCCCGGCTTTCGAAGTGGGGGTCTTCAAAGTTGACGTCGCCCAGTCGATGGCCTGCCGAACTGAGGTTGACGATCCGTGCTGGCGCCGCCGCGCGCAGGGCGGGCACCAGCATGCAGGTGAGCAGGAAATGGCCAATGTGGTTGGTCGCTAGTTGGAGTTCCCATCCGTGAGAATTTCGCGCTAGATCGCACCCCATCAAACCGGCGTTGTTGATGAGAACGTCGAGCCTTTCGTTCTCCTCCAGAAATCGCTTCGCGCAATCGCGCACGCTTTCCAGAGAGGTCAGTTCCAGGGAAGTGACATCTACCTGGCGCTCTCTCCCGCCGGCTCTGATCGTCTCCGCCACCGCCTCCGCCTTGGAGACGTCTCGAGCGCCGAGGGTGACCCGAGCGCCTACGCTCGCCAGGGCCCGTGCGGTTTCCGCCCCCAAGCCTCCCGAGGCCCCGGTGACGAGGATGTGGCGCCCGGAGAGGTCTACGCCCCGGACGACTTCCTCGGTTGTCGTCGCATTGTTGAAGGCGTTCGCCACGTGAGTTTCCTTCCTGCTGATGGCCGATGGGAATTCAGAAAAGCGGGCCAGAAAGAGGGCTCAGGAACCAGACAAAACAAGTTCTGAGTTGACGACGAGTTCTCCGCTCTTCTCAAAGTCGCTTCTCTGGCGATCCACCCACTCCTCAACAAGTTGGTTGCGCTTGGCGTTCAGAAGGTTCTCTTTCAAGTTGTCCAGCGTCGCCTGGACCTCCTCTTCCTCGGGTTCGGTTCGCTCAAGTAGTTGAACAAAGACTCGATTTGAACCCACTTCGAAGGATCGTTCAGCCGTTGGAGCCTCCAGGTCGAGGGAGAATACTGCACTCATCAAATCCGGTGCTCCGCCCAGTCCGGGGACGAACCCATCGGGGCGTCGGTTCAGGGGGCCGGCGGTGCGTGGAGTGAGGTCCTGGCTTGCGGCGGCTTCTTGGAGGCTCATGCCCGCGTTGATTTCCTCGAGGATCTCGTTGGAAAGGCGCACCGCACGGTCGGCGGCGGCCTGGGCGGCGGCCTCTTCCCGGGCTATTTCGCTCGACACTTCTTCGAATGTGCGCGTTCGCGCGGGCAGTCGTTCACTGACTTGCACCACGTGAAAACCGAAGCCGCTCTGGACGATCTCCGAGGTTTCCCCCGCTTCAAGTGAGAAAGCGGCGTTGTCGATCTCGGGCACGTTCACGCCCCGCGGAAAGATTCCAAGATCACCGCCTTCTTTTCGGGAGCCCGGATCTTCGGACACTTCTGCGGCGACCAAAGCAAATTCTTCTCCCTCCAGGATTCTCTCTCTCGCCGCTTCGGCCTTGGCTCGGGCCGCATCGGTTGTCGCTTCATTCGCCTCTGGGCCCACCTGGACCAAGATGTGTGCGGCGTGTACTTGCTCGCTCTCCTTGTACTGCTCGATATCCGTCTTGTATCGGAGTTGGAGTGTGTCGGTATTCGCTTCGAGGTAGGCCTGCAGGGCGTCATCGCCCAGTTTTTCCCCGGGCGGAAGCGATGCGGTATCCAGGGCAACGTAAGCGAAGCGAACCTGTTCGAGGTCGTATATTGCAGAGTCTCGGAGTTCGCCATCGCTGAGGGTTGCCTGGTCGTAGAGCAGGCTGATCATCTTCTGAGAGAGGAGGTCTCTCCTGACGCTCGCCATGAAATTTCTCTGGCTTCCGAACTCGTACTGGGTGTAGTTGTTGAACGCCTCGACGCTGAACTTGCCCGATTCGTCTCGGAAGGAAGCGCTCTGTTTTACGAGGCTTTGGATCTCTTCACGGCTGACGCCAAGCCCGAGGTCGTGGGCGGACCGTGCGAGGACCACGGTATTGATGAGCGAACGCAGGGTCTGGGCGTCAAGAAAAGGTCCGAGGGCCCGGGCATCAAAGTTGTCACCCGACTGTTCCCGATAAGTCTGTTCCTGCTGGGATCGGAGGCGCTGGTAATCGCTCAAGTCGAGATTGAACTCTCCCAGTTGAATGACACTCTTTCCCGAGGGGGTCCCTACGCCGGACTGGCCCCCGGATCCCATAAAGAACACAAATACGGCGCCGACGAAGGCCACAAGAAGCAGGGTGAGCCAGCGTTGGCCCCTGCGGATCGACTTGAGCATGAAGCTACCTCTTTCTCTATCGGGTCTGGAAGTTTGATTTGGGATCGCAAATCTGGCGGGTCAGCGAATGGGCCCACAGGAAATGGACGTTCGCTTCCCCGGCAGGGAGGCCCGATCTTAAGCAGGGCGGGTCTGATGGGCAAGCGATCCGTTGTTTTCGGGAGTGGGGTTCTGGACTCAGCCCATGATCGAGAAAACAAGTGCTTCCACGGTTGCTCCCCTTGGCACTCGCTGTTATTTTCAACGATTCCCATGATTTTAAAAATAGCTTTCAATTCGGCAACTTAGGCGGAAGTCTGACGGTGGCCGGCGAAGATTTTCGCCGGATAGCCCTCGCGGCGACCGTGAAAACTTCAGCATGCCTTCCGCGGTGGATATCTCGCCCAGTGAACAAGCATGACCGAAGGGAGATCCCAGAGTGATATTTGATACGGTGCTCGGCTGGTTTTCCAGCGACCTTGCCATCGATCTGGGGACGGCGAACACGCTCGTCTACGTGAAGGGCCGTGGGATTGTGGTCTCGGAGCCGAGCGTGGTGGCGGTTTCAAAGGACGGTCGGGGACCGGACAAGGTCCGGGCAGTGGGGACGGCGGCCAAGGAAATGCTGGGTCGGACGCCCGGGCATATCGTCGCAATTCGCCCCATGAAAGATGGCGTTATCGCAGACTTCGAAATTACCGAAGCCATGCTTCGCTATTTCATTACGCGGGTTCATGACCGCAAGCGCATGGTCAGACCTCGAATTGTGATCGCCGTTCCGTCGGGGATTACTGAAGTCGAGAAACGTGCCGTTCGGGAGAGTGCGATGCTCGCCGGGGCGCGAGAGGTTTACCTGATAGAGGAGCCGATGGCGGCGGCGATTGGTGCCGGTCTGCCTGTGACCGAGCCGTCGGGCAACATGATCGTCGATATCGGGGGAGGTACGACCGAGGTCGCAGTGATTTCCCTCTCGGGCATTGTCTACTCGAATTCAACCCGGGTGGGCGGCGACAAGATGGACGAAGCCGTCATCAATTATGTAAAGCGCAAATACAATTTGCTGATCGGCGAGCGCACCGCAGAAATGATCAAGATCAAGATAGGAACCGCCTATCCGACCGAGACTCAGGTTCATATGGAGATCAAGGGTCGCGATCTGGTGGCCGGGGTTCCCAAGACCCTCGAGATCAAGTCCGAGGAGGTGCGAGAAGCCTTGGCGGAGCCAATCAATGCCATTGTCGAAAGTGTCAAGATGGCTCTGGAACGAACGCCTCCTGAATTGTCGGCCGACATCGTGGACAAGGGTATCGTTATGGTCGGGGGCGGTTCGATGCTGATGAACCTGGATATCCTTCTCCGGGAAACCACCGGTCTCCCGGTAATGCTGGCTGAGGACCCGCTGACGGCGGTTGCTATCGGTACGGGACGCTGTCTAGACGAGTTGCAGCTTCTCAAGGACGTGACCATCCGCTCTTAGAGCAGCCTCTGGTTAGAGCAGTCTCTGGTAATGCCGAATGGGGGCGGGATTCCCCGTCCGGCGGAAGTTCCCTCAATCGGTGAACGGGGAGCCATGTTCGGATTTTTCAAGCGAATGAGTGCCCCCATTGTTCTCGGTATCCTGATTTTCATTTCGCTTGCCTCGATTGTTGGGGACAGAACGCGAGTTTCTCGAGATGATCTCCCTTGGTGGCAGGGCGTGCTTCTTGAGATCACCGTTCCATTCCAGGAGGCGGTGGCCATCCCGGCCGCCTTTCTCGGGAAAACCTGGCGCTCATATCTGGATCTCGTCGATCTACGGGCCGAGAATGACAGCCTCCGTACCAGCCTGTCGGAGCTCAAGGAAACGAATCTTCAGTTTCGAGAAGCGCTTGTGTCCAGTGGGCATCTTGATCAGATCGTGGATATGCGCGACGACTTTGAGATCCCGATGCTGCCTTCGACAGTGG
>CAWVXN010000016.1:0-16522 GCA_963933695.1 uncultured Myxococcales bacterium
GCCCACGGCCACAATTCGGCCATCGCGAATTCCAACATCGGCCCGGCGGGGGGGAGTACCCGTGCCGTCCACCACCGTGCCTCCCCGAATCAATCGATCCAGCATCTCCGCCTCCTCGCATACAAGTAAACGGCTTGAGGGTACGCCGGATCGCAGGCATGGAGCAACTCCCCTAATCTTACGCCCACAGGGAGGAGAACCATGCAAGCTTCACCCCAGATCCTGGAAACGTCAGCCGAATGGGGCTCGGATGACGTTGCAGACAGCACCCGCTGGACCTACGTCCTGAGCCCCGGTGAAGTCGACGAAATCGATGCCGCACTGGGCCACGCCCTGGAACGCTCTGAAGATGTTCTGGCTATCGGGCGCAAAGACTTTCCCCTGCCCACGGTGCGCCAAAAATTAACGACCATCGAAAGCGAACTCATCGACGGTCGGGGCTTCGCACTCCTCCGCGGCGTGCCACGCCATAAATATTCCCAGACCGAAATGGAAATGATCTACTGGGGGATCGGCATGCACCTCGGTGACCCATGGCCCCAGAACCAGTATGGCCACGTGCTAGGAGACGTCACCGATCAGGGCGTGAGGGGCCACGATCACAACTCCAGGGGCAATGAGATCGGCGCCGTGGCTTTCCCCTATCACTCGGACGGCTCGGATCTGGTCGGCCTGCTCTGCCTCCAAAAGGCACAGAGGGGCGGGATCTCCACAGTCGCCAACGCCGTGGCCATCCACAACGACCTCGTCCGCAAGTCCCCGGAACTTGCAGCCGCCCTCTACCAGCCCCAACCCTTCGACTTTCGCAACGCCGAACCCCCGGGTGGACGACCCTGGTATGAGATGCCGGTCTTCACCCAATGCGACCATCGGCTTTTCGTCCGCTACATCCGTCCATATATCCTCGCCTCTCAGCGCCACGCCGAAGCACCTCGGATTGACGATGTAGCCGAAGCCGCCATGCAGCGACTCGATGCCATGACGAGCGATCCACAATACAACGTGTTTATGGATCTCCAACCCGGAGACATGCAATTCGTCAACAACTACCACGTCCTCCATGCGCGCACCGCCTACCAGGATGACCATGAAAGCGGACAGGTGCGTCATCTCAAACGACTCTGGCTGGCAACCGACAGCCTGGGGCAAAGGCCTCCCCATTTTCAGCGCGATCTCAGTAGCCACTGGGAACACAAAAGAACGGTCAGCCGGCTCACCGTCGATTGATACGCGTTTCGCAAGCGCTGCCACAAGCGATCGGGTAGCCCGGGCTCGCCTAGGGCTTGGTGCGGCCCAGCACGCCGAGCAGGAGCTCAAAACGTTTTTCCGTCATGGCGCCTTGGATCACCCCATTCATTCGAATATTCGGTGCCCGGGCACACTGGCCAAAACAGCGGAACGGCTCGAGGCGAATCTTCTGGCCCGAGGTGGTTTGAAACATGTCTACTCCCAGGAGTCTGCGCGCCAGGCGAATCAGCTTCGCGCCCCCTCGCCCAGCACAGGTACGCCCCGAACAGATCTCGATGCGCTGCTTACACTCGGGCTCTAGGCGTATATCCTCGGCGGCCTGGAGCTTTGCCAAAAGAATCCCGGCTTCCAGTCCAGTTCTTTCTGCCAGCATTGGAAGCGCCAAGGGGGGCACGTAGCCCAGGGCAGTCTGGACGGCCCGGGCCAGGACTTCCGCGTCGACCCGGCTCACACAACGCGCCATCGCGCGGCGGGCACGATCCCGTTCAAGGTTTCTGGGTTGACGAGGGCTTGACACGCCCACAGCATACCTTGAAGAAATTTCCCCAGCATCAAGGAAGCTCAGCAGATTTTTCAACCGCATTCGGCTTCGGCCTGCCCTGTAGGCCTGTCCAGCAGGCCTTTCCAGTCGCCCTGTCCAACTCGGCCTAGAGCGAGAGAAGGGTACGGATTCGGGGGGCCCACCCCAATCCCGAAGGCCGGGAAGCTTCGATCTCCTTCCCAATCTCTCGGGCCGCGGGATGCCCCCCGCCCACCACGGCGAGTTGGTTCATGGTCCGCGGACTGCCGTGCTGTGATGCCAGCCCCCAATCGATACCAAATTGCTGGCCCGGAGCGCCCCACACAAGGTTGAACCCCGGGCAGAGAAGAGCCGTTCCCACGACTCCCGGCAAATCGAGTAGCTGTCCTTCGGCGATCGCGCCTACCACCAGCGCCGAAGTTCCCTCATGATCCACCTGGACGTTCAGACCTCGCGCCGCGACTTCGGCAGCCAGATCCAGCGCGCCCGGGTTCACCCCTTCGTGATCATGATCGCTGACAACGATCACCAGGGTGTTCTTCCAGTCGCTCCGAAATCGTTCAAGGATTTCGGCCAGGGCCGAATCCGTCGCGCGACCCTGCTCAAGCACCGCGTCACCCAAGGGTCCACGCAGATGACGAACCGTATCCATCTCGTCCAGTTGCATGAACACGAACTGTGCATGAGCCCGATCCATCGCATCCAGCGCGTCCACCACCGCCCGGTCCGCGCCGTAGCCCAGCTCGCCTCGCGGGGCCCCCTCGGGCAGGACGCCCCGGGGTGGCCAGTGTTCATCGGCCTTTTCGGCACCGCAAACACCCACCAGATTCTGGTCGCCGAAGAGGCCAAGACTTTTTCGGCCCGCCGCCCGACAAGCATCAAAGAGCGTCGCGGTCCGGGGACCCACGTCCTGGGCCGGCCGCAATTTGTCTCCGCTCCAGGCCCGGTTGGTAAAAATACGGTGCTGGCTCGGAGCGTCCCCAGTGATGAACGTCGCATGATTGGGGTATGTCGCGGCGGCGAGAACCGACCGACCTCCCTCTCGAGACCAGCCCCCCTCCTCGGCCAGAGACCATAGTGTCGGCGTCAGATCCGCACTGACCTGGTCGTGGGGAAAGGCGTCGAGGACAGCGAACAAAATCCTGATGGGTTCGGCCATCCCAGGAGTTTACGCGGGCTGCCGAGCCGGGACCAGCGATCCATTCGGCGCCTTGCCGAGATCGCCTATCAGGCAAGGCCTCGTGGAAACCTTTATGCTTTCGGTTGATTCCTAAGGATCGGAGGCCCCAGGGTGATTCGTTTTATTCTTCGTTTCATTCTTCTCCCTCTCGGGGTAGGCCTGGCGATCTTCTTTGCCACCATCACCTGGATCGCTGAAGGGGTGGGCGGTCGACTGTTCGGCCGGGGTGCCATCGCGACCGAACCGATACCCGTGGAAGCGGTCGCCCAAAGGAGCCAGCGGCAACTCGACACGACTGCGTTGGGGGAGCCAAACCAATCCAGCCAAATTCTCTTCGGCGACCTGCATGTCCACACCACCTACTCGGGCGATGCCTTCATCTTCAGTTTGCCCATGTTCCAGGGCGAGGGAGCGCACCCGCCTGCCGATGCCTGTGATTTCGCTCGGTTCTGCTCCGGCCTGGACTTTTGGTCGATCAATGATCACGCCGAGGACATCACCACCGAGCAGTGGTCCGAAACCCGCCAGGCTATTCGGGAATGCAACGCTGTCGCCGACCCGGAGAACCCCGACCTAGTCGCCTTTCTGGGCTGGGAGTGGACCCAATCCGCGCCCCTGGGCAACCCAGAAGCCGGCACCCACTATGGCCACAAAAACGTGATCCTGCGGGATACCGAGGATGACTCGGTACCACGCCGGCCAATCGGAGCGGGGGGAGCGGGACTTTTCGAACAACCCGTCCCCCCAGCGGTCTGGGCTCTGGCGCGTGCGGGAATGGCGAGCCTCGACCTTGGAAATCTTCAGCCCTATCTGGACTTCAACCGCTTTGCCCGGGTCGCGCGATCGATGGAGACCTGCCCGAAGGGCGTTCCCGTTCGTGATCTGCCCGACGACTGTCTCGAGGGCGCGGAAACACCCGCCGAACTCTTTAAAAAACTCGATGACTGGGGCTACCCGAGCCTGGTCATCCCCCACGGAACAAGTTGGGGCATCCATGCGCCCCCCACCGCGGGCCTCGACGATCAGCTCAGCTCCACGGATCACGATCCCCAGCGACAGCGACTCTTTGAGGTCTTCTCCGGACATGGCAGTTCCGAGGTCTATCGCGAGTGGCTCGACACGGAGCTCGATGACCAGGGAATTAGCCGCTGTGCTTCTCCCCGAGACGGCTACCTGCCCTGCTGCTGGCAAGCGGGCGAAATCATCCGAGACCGCTGCTCCGAGGAAACACCCGAGACGGTTTGCGATGCCCGGGTCCAACACGTTCGCCAGCAGGTCCTGGATACCGGCGGACCCCCCTATGCCCACGTGAGCGGAACCCGCCCGGATGATTGGCTGGCTTGCGGCCAACTCCAGGATGGCTTCATGCCTGCCTTCAACTACCGGCCGAACATGAGCGCGCAATATGGCCTGGCGCTCCGGGCCAAAGACGGATCCACCTATCGTTATGGGTTGATCGGGTCCAGCGACAACCACAAGGCGCGTCCCGGGCCCGGCTACAAAGAAGTGGCCCGCAAGGCATACAGCGACGCATACGGTTTCCGAAGGGATTGGTACGACGCCCTCAGCGACCCAGGGCCCTCTTCCCCCGAAAGTACCGTGGAGCCCCGAATTCTAAGCGCCCTGACGATGTCACTCGAGCGGGGTTCCTCTTTTTATTACACCAGTGGTCTCGTTGCCGTTCATGCGGACGCGCGAAACCGTGAGGCGATCTGGCATGCCCTGGAAAATCGAAACGTCTACGGGACATCGGGAGAGCGGATCCTGCTCTACTTCAACCTGCTCAACGGAAAGAACGGCATGCTGCCCATGGGGAGCGAAGCCGAAATAGAATCGCCGCCGCGCTTCGAAGTTCGGGCCGTGGGCGCTTTTGAGCAACTGCCCGGCTGTCCCGACTTCGTTCAGGAGCGGCTCTCTCCAAAGCGCATGGAACGTCTTTGTCTCGGAGAGTGCTACCACCCCAGCGATTTACGGCGCCCCATCGAACGAATCGAGGTCGTTCGGATTCGCAAGCAGCATTCCCCCGACGAACCTGTGGGAGAGTTGATCGAAGATCCGTGGCGAAGCTTTGAATGTCCTGCCTCACGCGAGGGATGCCAAGTCAGCTTCGAGGACTCCGACTGGGATCCCTCCCGGGAAACGGTGTACTACGTCCGCGCTCTCCAGCAGCCGACCCTCGCCATCGGCGGCGACCCCCTACGCTGCGAAAGGGATGAACACGGAAATTGCGTTCGGGCCCGGGCCTGCCCCGCGTCCGGACCCGACTTTGACCCGGACGACAACTGCCTCTCCCCGGTCCAGGAAAGGGCCTGGTCTTCGCCGATCTTCCTTCGCGGCCCGGAAATTTAGACCGAGGCCGAAGGCGGACCCAGGGCATGCAGGCAGGCGATCAGTTCCTCGGGCTCATAGGGTTTCTTCAAAAACCCCGAGAGGCCCAAGTCGGCAAAACGCGCGTACGCCGCGCTCTCGGGATAGCCACTGCACAGAACGACCGGAATGTCCGGTCGAACTTTCTGAAGTCGGGCGTAGGTTTCGACGCCATCCATGTGCGGCATAGTGAGATCGAGCAGCACGCAATCAAAAACTTCGGGCTGAAGCCGAAATATTGCCAATGCTTCGACGCCGTCGGTGGCCTCCACCACCTCGATCCCGGATCGTTCGAGAACGATCCGGGCAAGTTCGCGAGCGGCCTCCTCGTCTTCAACCAAGAGCACCTTCATTGCCCCCCGCCAGGGCCGCGACTCGTCCCCAGCAACGTCGGCCTCGGTCGCAGCGGCCCCATCCAAGGCGGGGAATATCACGGAAATTGAGCTCCCTTGGCCAATCTCGCTCTCGATCCGAAGAGCACCCCCATGGCCACGAACGATCCCCACGACAGCCGCCAGTCCCAGCCCACGCCCGGCGAACTTCGTGGTGTAGAAGGGTTCGAATATCTTCGTTCGGATCGAGCCGTCCATGCCACAGCCCGTATCGCTCACTGTGAGAACCACATAGGGACCGGGCTCCAGAGCCTCGGAAAATTCCATTTCGGCTAGGCCCGCGGAATCATACTCAGTAGCCTGCACCCGGAGCATAATCTCGCCCCCGTTCTCACCAATCGACTCCGAGGCATTGGTCATGAGATTCAACGCCACCTGGCGAACCTGACTGGCATCTCCCCGCAGGCATGGAACTTCTTTATCGAAGCTGTAACGAATCAAGGTTGAAGAGGGAATCGAAGCACGAAGCAACTCCCCGATCTCTTCGACGATTTCGTCGAGTTCGATGGCCTTGGTATCAATGGGGACCTTACCCGCGTAAGCGAGCATCTGACCACAAAGCTCGCCCGCCTGCCGGGCGGCTTTAATCACGCTCTTCAGGTTGTGCTGAATTGGCGATTCCGGGGGCAGGTCTTCCTCAGCCAACCGCGCATGACCCAACATCGCGACCAGCAAATTATTGAAGTCGTGCGCGATTCCTCCCGCGAGAACACCAAGGCTGTCCAATTTCTGCGCCTGCTGAAAACGCTCCTCCAGTCGAAGACGTTCTTCCTCGCTCTCTTTCACTTCGGTCACATCTCGGCTGACCCCATCCAGACGTCGACCGGATTCGACATATGTCGTTCGAACGCTGTCCGACATGTACCGAATCGCACCATCGGCCCGTACCAGACGATATTCAAAGTCTGCCTTTTCCCTTCTGCCCGCAAGCACTTCCTCGATCATCTCCGCGAGTCGGGGACGGTCTTCGGCATGGATGACCTGCAACCACGCTTCCGGGCTGCCATCGAAAAAATCTAACGGGCGGCCGCTGATTCCGGCGAGAACTGTCGACATCCGACGCGGACGATATTCACCGTCATCGGAAATCTTTGCGCTCCACACGTGAACGGGTAACGAATTCAAGGTTTCAACCAATTCGGCCTCTGTCTCAGTCATCACTTTTTCAGCGCGACCCCGCAGAGTCATCTCTTCACGCAAGCGTAGGTTGCTGAGCTGCAACCGCTGTGCCTTACGCCGACTATCAACGCCCATATAGAGCGCCAGTCCCGTCAGCAGTCCGAAAAATCCGCCGCCAAGCCCGATCGCCATGGGGAGCCACGTTCGATAGGTATTCACGACGCGCACTTCTGGTGAGACCGAGATATCCAAGTCTAGATTCAAGGTCGACGATGTCCCATGCCGGACGGGGACATCGAAAAGCGTTTCTCCCGCGCTGCGCCAAATTGGGCCGCCGCCATCGGAAACCTCGACCCGAAAACCCGTCGGCTCGGAAACGAAGATCTTGGAAAGCAGCGACTCGAGTGCGTAGGTCCCGATGGCGAAGCCTCGGGATACCCCCTGCTTGTGGAGCGCTATGTGAACCATCAGGATTTTATTTTGGGCCGAATCGTCGGTGATCGTGCCAATGATTTTTCGTTTGTCTGCTGCGAGCTGAAGCGCTTTCAAGGTCTCCGATTCCTCGGACAAAAAAAGACCCTCACGCCCCCCGGCGAAGCTCGGTTCGCGAACCAGGACTTGGTGGTCTCCATCGAGCCAGAGGATGCTCTGGAGAAGGGGAAGCTCGTCGATCAGCTTGCGGGCTTCGGCCACCCAGAGCTCCCGGGCATTGCCGTCACGCCAATCCCACCTCCAAGCCAAGATAATTACACCGTAGAGTTGGCGGTCGATCCCCTGTTCAATCTCCGTGGTGATCGTATCCAGTGCGGCATCGACGGCGGCTTCGAGGGAGCGATTCTCCGCGTCCCGCACCATCATGGCGGCCATGAGAGAAACCAGCAGAATGCTGGCCCCGACAAGAGCGGGAAGCGCGTACCAGTCCTTGCTTGGGGGCTCAACCCGGTCAACCTCTAATGCCGCGTCCTCTTCGTGCCGCGATGGTCGATCCGATCCGTTCAGCGGCATGCCAAGCCCCTCCTCGGTTGACGGTCTACCGACGAGGATACTCTCCCAAGAGCACAAAGGGGAAAAAGGATGCGACCCAGCCACCCCCCGGATCCCAAGACCTCCCGGGGGGTGCCACCCCCCGGATTGAGTGGAGTCACGGTCCGGGGGCGGCCACCGCGACCTAGGCCAGCTTGAATTCCGCCGGAGGGTCCTCGAGTACGCCTTCGGCGATCAAGGCCTCTATCTCGGACGGCGAGAGACCGAGCAAGCGCTCGGCAATCTCCCGGGTGTGCTCACCTAGGAGGGGGGCCTGCTCGGTGATGACTTCGGGCAGGTCGCTTCCGATGAATGCGGGGCCTTCAAGCAGAATCGTGCTCAACTCCTGTTGCTCAACCGGCTTCGCGTAGTCCCGGTGTAGCATTTGGGGGTCACTCATGTGATGACCGGGATGCGCAACGATGCCACAGGGCACTCCCACAGCCTGCAGGGTCTCCATCGCTTCCCGGGGCGGCCTTTCCCGGGTCCAGGTTTCCAAGCCTTTATCGATCGCTTCCCGGGCCGCGAAGCGTCCCGACGCCCTCTGGTAGCTCGGGTCCATGGCCCAAACGGGCTCACCCATTGCGCCGCAAAGTCGCCGCCACTCCTCGTCGCTCCGAACCGTGATCACGCACCACTCCTCCTGCTCGGAGTCTTCACAGGGATAACATCCCCAGGGCGCTCCCCGGGAACTGGCGTTACCCAAGGGACGAACGCTGCCGGGCTCCAGGCTTTCCTTTGCAAAGAGATCACCGAGCAGGCCAATCGCCACCTCGAACTGCGCAGCGTCGTGGTGCGAACCCTTTCCTGTACGGCGGCGAGCAATCAATCCCGCAAGCACCACCATGGCTCCGATTCGGCCGACGAAATGATCGGGATAAACCGCGGTGGAACCCGCTGGGCTTGCCTCGTCCTCGGGATAGTTCCAGAGATACTGGAGCCCGCTCACGGGATGGGTGTTGGGCCCGTACCCAATCCAATTCTTCCAGGGACCGAAGCTGCCTACCATCTGGCTCGAGAAACTGACGATTCCCGGATTGATCTCGCGCAACGCATCGGGCCCGAAGCCCATTCGCTCAGTGGCTCCTGTCCCATTGTTCTCGATCAGTACATCGGCATCGGCAACCAGCCGTCGGACCAACTCCCGACCTTTTTCCAGTTTCAGGTCAACGCCGAAACTCTGCTTGCTGCGACTCGACGAGGCAAAGGATGGATTCATGTAGCTACTCATGATCACCCGTATAAAGTCGGGTGCGCTGCTGCTCTCGATCTTGATGACCTCAGCTCCGTACTCGGCCAGCAGTCGTGCCGCCTCAACGCCCACCGCACCCACTCCAAAATCGATCACCCTCAAGCCCCGCAACGGGTAAGCATCGACCACGCTCGAGGCTTTGGGAGCGAGGATCTCTTCAAATTCGGCTCGGTCTTCGCCCCGGGAAAACCCGGTCTCCCCGGCTTCGCCCAAATTGGGCGGTCCCGTTTTAGGCCCGACTCTCTCCCCCTCGCTGGTCAGGAAACCCGACGGCAGCATCGCATCGAACCCGCCGCCCACCTCAAGCTTCGTAAAGGTCTCCCGGCCAACAGCGTGCTCGTTCTCCATCACTTCCCCGGGATGCAGGAGAGGCGTCGCGGGAATCCCCCGACGCTGGGCTTCCCGGGCAATGTCCACCTTGTTTTTATCCAAAAAGAAGCGCTCGAAAATGGGCACGATCTTATCCATGGATATCAAGCGATTGATGAACTGGTCGTAGTGGGGATCCATCAACTCTTCGGGTTCGCCCACCCATTCGAGCAATGCCCGCCAATGCCGGAGCACCAGAACAATCATCCGCACGTAGCCATCGGCGCAGCGGTAGAGGGTGTATATGCCCGAACCCGCCCGGGCACCGATGGTGGGATTCAGCGAAAAGTTGGGCAGCGACCAGTCGGCCAGGTTGGCCACCGCCTCCATGGCGGAGACATCCACGTGCTGACCGCGACCGGTCTCCAGCCGTTTCCAAAACGCCAACAGGGTTCCAAAGGCCGCTGAGCCCGATGCAACGTCGTAGGCAAAGTTCCCGGGCGCCACAACGGGAGGCTTCTCAGGACGCCCGGCCCGATACATCATTCCCCCCATGGCCACGGCAACCATATTGGTGGCTTGGTAGTCCGCGTAGGGCCCCTCCTGGCCGAAATCACTGATCGAAGTAATCACCAGTTGCGGGTGTCGGCCCAGAATCTCTGCGGGAGCCAGGCCTAGGGGGGCGAGGCTTCCGGGGTGTTCCGACTCGATCAGGATGTCCGCATCGGCGAGAAGTTCCTCCAGGGCCAACCGGCCCTGCTCGGTTTTGATATCCATCACCCGGCTGCGCTTGCCCGCGTTGCGAAAACCAAAGTAGAGGCTCGTCTCCCCGTCCGGGGCAAAGGGAGGCAGGCGACGGGAAAGAGCGCCCTCCGGCGGCTCCACTCGAATGACCTCGGCGCCGAGATCGGCCAACAACCGACCACAGAGTTCGCCCTTCTCGTCAGCGAGGTCGACAACCCGAAGCCCGGAAAGCGGCTGCATATTTTCTCCTCATTGCTCTTCAGCGCCCAGCGCTGGTTTACCGGTGTTTACTTTCCCCGCCGCTCTCTCCCTGAATCAGAAGCTCATTCCCAGCTGGAGCCGGCGAGTCCGCGAACCAGTATAGCGACGCTGGAACGAACTCCGCGCCAAGTTTGGCGCGATCCTGGAAGACTTACGGAGTTGCGTCTCACCCTCGGAGATGCGTTAGGCTTGGTCCCTTCATTCCTCAAATTCAGAATTCAAAACCAGGAGATCTACCATGCCCATCAGCGAAGGCGAAAAAATTCCCGCCGTCACTGTCAAGACCAGCGACATGAAGAACATCACAACCGAAGAACTTTTCGCAGGTAAGAAGGTGGTCATTTTTGCTGTGCCCGGGGCCTTCACCCCCACTTGCTCCGAACAGCATCTGCCCGGCTACATCACACACGCCGAGGCCATCCGTGCCAAGGGCGTGGACAGCATCCTCTGCGTCTCGGTCAACGACGCTTTCGTGATGGGTGCCTGGGGCAAAGACCGCGGCGCCGGAGAGGCGGTCACTATGATCGCCGACGGCAACGGCGATTTTTCCAAGGCACTGGGCCTTGACTTCGACGGCTCGGGAATCGGTTTCGGAATTCGTTCCCAACGCTATGCCGCGATTGTCGAAGACGGCGTCGTCACCAAGTTGGCCGTCGAAGAACCCATGAAATTCGAAGTCAGTAGCGCCGAAGCGATTCTCGCGGCCCTTTGATTTCGACGTGCTGATTTCGACGTGCTGATTTCGACGTGCTGATTCCACCGTGCTGATTCCGACATGCTCGGGTCGGGTTCGTCCCGATCCGAGCAAGGCAACTGCTTTTCAAATGCGCTTTTCCAAACTGGCCTTCCAAGCCCGCTAGAGGGATTCCACAAGGGAGCGCCCGTTGTCCCGCATTACCCGGCGGGTCTCCTCTTTCGAAAAATTCTTGATTTCGTCGAGGAAACCAATCGGCTCGGCGAGCCCCTCGGCATGGGGAAAATCCGATCCGAAGAGGATGCGGTCAGCGCCAATCAGTTCTCGAAGCCCATCGATATCGTCCTCGTAATACGGCGCAACCCAGCAATGCTCCCGAAGGGTCTCGACGGGATCACGCTGAAACGCTCCGGGCAATTGGCCATACGCCTTCTTCAGTTTTCGGACCAGGGATGCCATCCAGGTGCTCCCGCACTCGATGCTCGCCACACGCAGGCGAGGATGGCGCTCAAAGAGCCCGTGGCAGATCATCGCCGCGAAAGTATCGTGGATCGGTTCCGGGGAGAGGCAGCCCACCAGGGCATCGTAATCGAAAGCCCGAAATTCCCGGGCTCCCCCCCACGCCTCGGCGGTGAAGGCGCGGTAACCCGCGTCGCCCGAATGAAAGGCAACCGCGATCCCGGCTTCGTTGATCCTCGACCAGACCCCGTCATAGCTCGGGTCGGCCATCGATCGACTCCCCTCGCCGATGGGCACTGGACCGGGAACCATAGAAATCAGCCGAGCCCCGCGTTCGATCAGTGAATCGACTTCCGAAGCCGCCCATTCGGGATCCATCAAGCTGAGATAGGGCGCGGCGAAGAGACGATCCCGGTGCGCGAAACCCCAGTCCTCTTCGAGCCACCGATTGAAGCCCGAAAAGGCCGCACAAGCGGCCTCGGGATCGTGGCGTAGGCTTTCCTGCATCCCGACCCCGAGGGTGGGAAAGAGGAAGGCCCCGTCAATCCCCTGGCTGTCCAACTGCTCGAGCCGCGCCTCCCGATCGCGGTAGGCGGGGCTAATGGGCTCCAGACGCCCGAAGAGTTCTCGCATGCTCTTGCCCTCGGGGTTTTTGCCCCGAAAGAACTGGTCCAGGGAGCCGGGCTGGGCAACGGGATCGAACGTCGGATTGGGAATGAACCGGTTGATCTTGCCCCCCACCAGCAAACGCTTGCGGCCATCGATCTCCGCCCACTGCATACAGCGGCGCCGCATCCGGGGATCGACGTGGCGAATGAACGCGTCCTCGGCCTCGTAATAATGGTGGTCGGCGTCGAACGCCGAATATCCAAGTTCGCTCACGCTTCACTCCCTCCCCGTCAGGGGATCGATTTTCTCCTGCACAGGGTGGGGATTTTCGGGGTGAAGTTCAATGAATATTTGATATAAAATGTTCAGTACCGATGAGAACCGAATCCCCTGGAACCATCGCAGAACTCCCCCTTGCCGCGGGGCCACGCCGGCAGGATCAGAGCCAACTCCGGCGCTCCCGAATCCTGGAGGCGGCCCGGGCCTGTTTCGGCCGCGATGGCTATGCGGGGGCCACGGTGGCGCGCATCGCCCGGGAGGCAGGGGTTTCCAACGGCCTGCTCTACCAGTTCTTTCGCAACAAGGAGCAACTTTTTGGTGTCGTGCTCAAGCAGGTGGTGCGCGACTGGGTGCGGGCCATGGTCCCGCGAAGCGACAGTACCGAAACCCCCGCCCAGGCCCTGGAGGGAATGTTCCGGCGCTCGGTGGACTTCTGCCGAAGCACCCCCCTGCTCCCCGCCCTGCTCTCCCGGGACCCGGCTCTCCAGTTGCAGCGAATCCAGATGGCCAGCGCCGAGCGCATCGAGCCCCACCGCAAACTGGTCGCCTCCATCCTCCAATCGGGTATCGCCAGCGGCGAGTTCCGACCCGATCTGGATGTGCGCTCCGCCGCCGACTTGATCTGTCAGCTTCAATCCGACTATTCCCGCAGAGCCTACGCGGACGACCCCCGCTTTCCTCTGACCCCCGCCCTCATCGAAGCCGCCGTCCGCTTCATTCACGACGCTGTGAGAGCGCGCTAGCCCACACCGTCCAATTCCCAGGAGATCATCGCCCCATGTCCGAAGAAAGCCCCCAGCCCGGCCACCCCATAGGCGACATTCCGGTCATCGACCTAATGCTGGGTATTCCCAGCGAGGATGCCAAGCGCAGCTATGACTTCATGCGGCCTCTCTTCCGCGACAAGCAAAGCCTGGAGAGTTTTGACTTCCCCGTGGAATACATGTTCAAGGACGTGCCCACGTTTTCGAGCCTGGGTGACCGCATCAAGTACACCCTCGAAGAAATGGACAAATACAACATTGAGCGTGCCTTGATCGGCGTCTCCCTCACCGACGAAGTGTCCCAGCGCGCACTCCGCGAGCATCCGGATCGCTTTATCGCCTCGTGCGGAACCGAACCCAACAACGGCATGGAGGACGTCCGCAACATTGTCCGACTCCACGAAGAATTCGACATCAAGGCGGTCGGAGCCTTTCCCGCCGGATGCGTTCCCCAGGTGCCAATCAACGACAAACGCTTCTATCCCATATACGCGAAGTGCTGCGAGCTCGACATTCCGATCTTTTGCTGCGTCGGTGTGCCCGGGCCGCGTATCCCCATGGCGTGCCAAAACGTCGAACTGATCGACGAAGTCATGTGGTTCTTTCCCGAACTCAAGTTTGTGATGCGCCATGGGGCCGAACCCTGGACAGAGCTTGCCGTGAAGCTGATGCTTAAGTGGCCGAATCTCTATTATTCGACCAGTGCTTTCGCCCCGCGCTACTACCCCAAGGCCATCGTCGACTATGCGAACACCCGAGGAGCCGACAAAATCATGTATGCGGGCTACTTCCCCATGGGTCTCTCTTTGGAAAGAATTTTTGAAGACATGCCCCACGTGCCCTTCCGGGAACACGTCTGGCCCAAATTCCTGAGAGAGAATGCCATGCGGGTGCTTGGGCTCTAGGCCCGGATTCGGAACGGGCTGACTTTGCGGGCGAAGAAGTGGTCGTTCCTCTTCATTTGCGACAAGATCCCGAGAGAGAACACTGAGGCGAGGCGGCATCCGAAGGCTCGACTAAGGAGACGTGTGAGGCAAAGTCGAACTCGCAACCCATCGTCGCCCGCTTGGGCAGCCGCCCTAGGCTTTGCCCTCGCAACCGTACTCGGCCTGGGGGCCTGCCGAGAAACTCCAGCCGCACCCAATATCGTGGTCGTGGTCCAGGACACGGTACGGCCGGACCGATTGTCAGCCTATGGTCATCCCAAGCCAACCTCGCCCTTCCTCGATGCCTTCTCGGCTTCCGGGGTGCGCTTCGATCGCGCATATTCGTCATCGAGTTGGACCCTCCCCGCCCACGCATCACTCTTCACCGGAGCCCCCCCCAGAATCCACCGCGCAACCCAGGGCCGACCCCACGTAGAAGCGGCCCTTCCCCTCTTGGCCGAGCAACTCGCCGAGGCCGGCTATCAGACAGCAGGCTTCAGCGCGAACATGTGGGTGAGCGAACTCGCTGGGCTCGATCGAGGATTCACACACTTTGAGAACCTCAACAAGGGAATCTACTCGCACCACATCAAGGAACTCGCCTCCGATCCCCAAGGACTGTCTAAGCCAACGGCATCTCACTACGTCGTAAGTCGAGTCCTCGCTTGGCTCGAGGAGGAGCGCGATGCCTCGCATCCCTTCTTCCTCTTCGTAAACGTCGTGGAACCCCACCTCCCCTACCTGCCGGACTGGGCTTCGGCTCGAAACTTCCTGCCCTCCCGGAGCGCCCGCTTCGGAGTCATTCGGCGTTACTACCCGAGTGCCGACCCGACCAAGCTTCTCTACCGCCACTACGGTCGCGAGAATCCCCTTTCGAACGCAGAGTGGGAAATGCTTGGTGCCATGTACGACGGAACCCTGCACCTCGCAGACCGGATTACTCAGGCGATCGTATCGGCGGTCGATCAGGAGAGCGACGCGGATCACACTCTTGTCTTCATTCTCTCGGATCATGGCGAGAACCTCGGCGACCACGGACATATCGGGCACTTCTTTAACCTCTACGACAGCAACTTGCGGATCCTCTTGGCCGCCCGAGGACCCGGGTTTCGCCCGGGCCTCGTGGAATCGGGGCCCGTCCAGATCGCCGACGTCCATGCGACCGCCCTCGCCGCGGCGGGCTTGGCATCGCCCTCTCATTCGTCCGGTCTCGACCTACGAAAGTCCCTCCCCGAGCACCGGATCGTGGAAGCCGCCCTCGATTATCCCAGCATCTCCCTCGGCATGTTCGAGGGTATGAAAGGACGGCAAGAACTCGAACCCTATGAAGTTGCTCTCGGGGCGGCCGTCGGCCCGCGCTACAAGTTGATTCGGAGCACGAACCTCGAAGGTCAGTTGGTCGGCGAAGAAATCTACGACGTCCTCGAGGATCCTGGGGAGGAACGCCCTCTCTCACCCGGCGAGATCGACCCCGAGACTCTTTCCGCCCTGCGCGCTGGGATCACCCACGACACGACCACTCGTGCCGTGGATTCGGCACTTCTTGAAGACCTCGACCCCGAGACCCGGGAAGGGTTACGAGCCCTCGGCTACGTGAGGGATCAGGAGGCCTCGGAATAGTCGTGTGCACGACAAGCCGGTTTCTCCCGGAAGGCCTCGTCGGTGCACTCTGCGTTGCCCTGTGTGCCCTCGCGGTGCTTGGGGCACTGGCCCAAGTCTACGAGACCGACAATCTCTACGTCGAAGGACAAGGGTTCGGCTTCAACGACCAGGCGGGCTACATCACGACAGCCCGGTGGCTGGCCGACACAGGCGAACTTCGGAGTCACCTCATCTACCCCGCGTACGTGACCGAGCCGAACTGGCGCCTCTACATGCCGGGCCAATACTACGCACTCGCATCCGCCTACACGCTTTTCGGAGATCACCCTCTTGCATGGCGAGCACCCGCCCTTCTGTCATTCATTTTGTCTGCGGTGGGAGTCTTCCTGATTGGGCGCCGCTTCTTCGGCAATGCAGAAGGACTTGTGGCTGCGGGCATCTTCATGGCCCTACCCGCAAACGGACTCTTCGCCTTCGTGGCGATGCCCCAGTCTCCCTTCATCGCCTCGGCTGTCCTGTCTTTCTGCGTGTTCGCGTACCTGCCCCACCGCACCCGCGCCTTTTGGGTGCCCTTTCTCCTGATCCCGCCCTTCTTGATGCGCGAGACCGGCGCGCTGCTCGTGATTCCCATGGCCGTTCTTTGCTTGCGGGGGGGACGCTTCGGGGCGCTGGCCAGCGGAGCCATCGCCGCCGGGGGCTCAGTGCTGATGCTCTCGGCGCTGCTGGCAATCCAAACAGCATCGGGAAAGGGGGCCCTTCCTCTCAGCTGGGTTC